>RFJF01000141.1 GCA_003695455.1 Chloroflexota bacterium | reverse complement strand
GTCTGACATGGCCCGCACGCTGGCCGAAATTTCCTCAACCCGGATGCGGGTGTAGCCCCGGGTGGTTTTGGGATCGTTGTGGCCCAGCGCCTCCTGCACCAGCGCCAGATTGCCGGTGAATTGCAGCAGGCCGTTGGCAAAAAAGTGGCGCAGTGAGTGGGGTGACAGGTTGAATCGGCCGGCGATGTTGGCCTGTTCCGACAATTCCTTGATGACATTTTGCACCGTGCGGACGGAAATGGGCAGGCGGCGGTCGGTGCGGGCCGAGCGGTCATGGCGGCAAAAAAGCGGGTGCTGGGCCACATTCACCAGCAGCGTGTCATCCTGCCGGTTGGTCAGGTAGGCGGCAATGGCCTCCCACGCCTCGTCGTCAAAAGCCACAAAACGGGTTTTGCGCCCCTTGCCCGTCACCCACGCCCCCTGCCGGTCGTAATCCAGATCGCCCCGTTTGAGGGTGACAACCTCGCCCACGCGCATGCCGGAGGAGCGCAGGGCGTGCACCAGCGCCAGATTGCGCCGCCAGGCCAGCATCAGCCGCCGCCGGTAGCCGGGCGCGGCATCCTCTTTGATGGCGGGGGGCTGTTCAGCGGCGTGAACCAGCGCCGCCACCACCTCGGGGCCGGGAATTTTCTGCGCCACCGGTCTGGATTTGACGTTGGTGGCTTTTGAGAGTTCTTCCTTGATGCGGTCGTATTCAGCGTAATCAAAACGCGGCACCCGTTTGCGCAGCACCAGAAAGCGCAAAAATCGGGTTGCGGCCAGCATGTAGAGGCTGCGCGTGCTTTCTGCCAATTGGGCAGGAGCGGAACGCTCGCTGCGGCGGTAGGTTTGTTTGAGCAGCCACGGCGGAAATTCCTGGAACATTTCCGGCGTGAGTTCGGCGATGGGGGTGTCATCGCGCCAGTCACAGGTTTCTGCCAGGTAGGTGTAAAAGTAGTCCAGCCCGGTGTGGTAGGTTTTGGCGGTATGCTCGGATTGGCCGCCGCCGGCAGTTTTGAGGAAGATTTTTGATTCGGTGTGGTAGGTAGGGGGCGTTTCGGGCGTTTGATTCGAAGTCATTTTGGGTACTCCATTTTCGTTTCGTATAATCTGACTTATGCGAACCATTATACATTTCTGTTTGAATTATGTCAATCCTGAAAAACAAATTGGGGGTTGGGCATCACCCAAAAGTGCGATTGTAATTCGCCAACATATCGGCGATAATAGACAAAACCAAAACCCGACCGGATTATTTCAGGAACTGACTTGTGTGGACCCGTCTCAGAAAACTTCAATCCGTAAAAGAAGATGGCCAGGGATTAATTGAATACGCGTTGATTTTGGTGCTGGTGGCCGTAGTGGTGATTGCAATTTTGCTGGTATTGGGGCCTACCGTGGGCAACGTGTTCAGTAATATTGTGCGCAATCTGGAACGGACAGGCATTTCGATTGAATTACCGGGCGGCGGCGATACCGTGGTAATTACGCAGGCTAACTACAATTCCGGCGACCAGAAACTCAAGCTGAGAGCCACATCGAACGGCGGCGCCGACCCCGGCACGACATTGACTGCATCGCCCGGCGGTGTCATGCAGCGCGAATCAACCTATTACAAACTGGAATTTAATTTGAGCGGATGCCCGTGCAGTGTGACTGTAACTTCAAGCGGCGGAGGTTCGGCTTCGGTGACAGTTGGGCCGTAGCGTAATTTTATTTTGCAGGCTACAGGCTACACGAAACTCGTTTACAGAATCAGCAGAATCAAAAAGACCGGTGAATTCACCGGTCTTTTTGATTAAACGCCTTGTTTCTACTTGGTGGTATCCATCTCTTTAAAGGTGTCAGCATCAACTGAGGTTTGTTCCGGTATTTTGACCGTGCCTTCCGGAATTTCGCCCAGCAGTTCCAGCGCTTTCAACAACTGCAAATCCTCACCGTCCAGCAGGTCATCGAGCGTCATTTCTTCCAATTCCAGCGGCGAAACCAAATCTGCCCCCGCCGGCAGGTCAACCAACACATCCGGCTCAATGCCGTGTTTGCGGATGAGCCGGCCTTTGGGGGTTAGCCACTGGCTGGTGCCCAGCAGCAACGCCGAACCGTCGCTCAAATCAAACGGGCGCAGCACCGTGCCGGTGCCAAAGGTGGTTTCACCCACCAACTTGCCCCGGTTGTGGTCCTGAATTGCCCCGGCAAAAATCTCGGCAGAACTGGCCGAGCCGCGATTAACCAAAACCACAATCGGGATTTTGGTGGCTACTCCACCCCGTTTAACCGGAAAATGTTCGCGGTTGCCTTTGGCGTCTTCCTGTAACAACACGTCACCCTCGGTCAAAAATTCGCTGGTTACGCGCACGGCCTGGTCAAGCAGGCCGCCGGGATTGTTGCGTAAATCCAGCACCAGCGAGGTAGCGCCGGCGGTTGTTGCTTCTTTGATAATTTTCCTGATATTATCATCCAGGTTACCGTTAAACTGGCTGAGCCGGATGAGCGCCGTATCGGTGCCGGGGATCATGGCCCAGGTTGCGGCCGGAATTTTAATCTCATCACGGATAATTGAAATTTCCATGCTTTTTTGGTCATCTGGTCTGAAGATTGTGAGCACAACCTCGGTGCCTTTTTCGCCGCGAATACGGTCTACGGTATCAGTCAGACTCATGCCGGTTACATCCACGCCATCAACCTCAATGATGATGTCTCCGGCCTTCACCCCGGCTTCGTATGCCGGCGAGCCATCAAACGGGGCCACAATGGTGGGCAACCCATCTTCCATGCCAATCCGGGCGCCAATTCCAAAAAACGAGCCGGAAATATTTTCCCGCTGGTGGGCCACTTCATCCGGGGTTAAAAAGCGGGTGTGGCCTTCGTCACCCAACGCCTGGATAAATCCGTTAATAGCCCCGTAGGTGAGCTGTTGGGGGTTCAGGGCTTCTTTATCAATAAAGTTGTCTTCGGCCAGTTTCCACACTTCCCAGAACACATTGAACTCCGGCGGCTGGTCCTGCGCCTGCACTGTGGCCGGGCTGAACATTCCGGATTTACCAATTAACACCCCGGCGCCAAACGTACCGGACAACATAATTCCCAACAGGAGTGTGACAAGCAGGATTTTTCCAATTGTTTTCATTTACAAATACCTTTTTGATTTTTGACAGGGTTTGCAGGCATGGTGGTAGGCTGCGGTTTGTTGTGTGCACCCCTTATGTGCATCTTACGGCGTCAAAATTAAAACAACCTGAATTCAATTATCGGCATTGAATACCGCCAGGTCAAATTGACGGCGGAACATTTCGCTTTTATGATGGGTTCAGCATTTTCATCGAGGTGAAACCGTGAGCAACATGCAAACCTTGCGCCAAATTCTGCATCGCATTGACGGCCGCAGTTACCCGGCCTACAAAGATATTCGCGGCAGTTACCGGTTTTCGGATTTCACCCTGTTTGTGGACCACGTGCAGGGAGACCCGTTTGCAGCCCCTTCCCGTTTGCGGGTTTGCGTACCGCTGGTTGAGGGAGGTTTCTTGTTCGCTACGCGAAGTTCAAAAATCCGGCAAATTGCCCTGCGCGATTTTTTGGCCCGCATGTTCAGCGCTGCCTGCCGCACCGCCACCGACCGGCGCGGTTCCGGCAAAAGCGGCCTGTTGCGCATGGACGCTCCCGGCCAGGAAATTCTGGAGCGGTCTGCCATTGTTGTAACCGATAAATTTGTAGAAGCGCGCTTTACAGC
>RFJF01000140.1 GCA_003695455.1 Chloroflexota bacterium | reverse complement strand
GTTTACAAAGTGCGGAAAAAATGTTATCATGCTAACCAATATAATTAGCAGATGAGGCATACCAGGTGACTGAACGAATTGGACAACCGGAGTTGTTAAAAGAAATCAACCGTTCACGTGTGTTTGATGCATTAAGGGCTGCTCACCTAATCTCGCGGGCCAAATTAGCCCAGCAAACCGGGCTTAGTCGAGCGACAATCTCCACTTTAGCCGATGAATTTTTGCAAATAGGTGTGGCTGAAGATGTAGGATTTGGTGACTCGACCGGAGGACGTCCCCCGGTTATGCTCAAGTTTAACCCCAATACGGCGCTTGCGCTTGGCGCACGAATGCGCGACCATGAATGGGGAATTGTTATCACAAATTTGAATGCCCAGATATTACACCAAATTAATGTACCTATCACGGATGGTACACCTGAAACTGCCGTTAAGGCATTGAAGCAGGGTGTGGCAACGCTCAAATCTCAGGTTGGCAGACAAAAAATTCTCCCGGCTATCGGTTTGGGTACACCAGGCCTGGTTGATATGCACGCCGGTGTGATTAAGACTGCTGTAGATGTATCGTGGTTTGATGTACCCTTCCGGGAAATGGTAGAAGCATCTCTGGGAATGAAGGCTTTTGTGACCAATCGCAGCAAGGTAGGCGCGTTAGCCGAACTTTGGCATGGGGCAAATCAGGGAATTAAAGAGTTGATATATGTTTCAATTGGTACAGGTGTAGCTGCAGGCATTATTCATGAAGGCAAATTGTTTATGGGAGCAAACTCAAGCGCGGGAGAATTAGGGCACGTAACCATATTACCCGACGGCCCTTTATGCCCTTGCGGGAACAAGGGCTGTTTGCAACAATTAGTTTCCGGGGTGGCCATTGCCAACAGAGCGCGAGAGAAATTGCGGCAGAGTGATGACACTATTCTACACGCTCTGATTGGCACTCACCCGGAACGCATTACGGCTGATGTGGTCTTTCAAGCCGCCGAGCAGGGAGACTCGCTGGCAAAAGAGATAATTGATGAAACGGCAATGTATCTGGGCATTGCTCTGGCCAATGTGGTGAACCTTTTTAACCCGGAGTTGATCGTTTTGGGCGGCCCGGTAGGTCAAAAAGGTGAGATTCTACTAGAACCATTACAGGCAGAAGTCCGCCGGCGAGCCATGGCCTACCCTTTATCTGCAACTCGTATCATCACCACTGTTTTAGGCCCCAATGCAGGTACTGTTGGTGCAGCAACATTGGTTTTGCAACGGGCCAGTGACCTCCTTTTTGAAAGAACGTAACCCCCCTTCGTTTCATCCGGCAAAAATGTAACGCTTTGCAGTTGTAAAAGTACAAACTAACACATTCAAGTAATGCGCCTTGCGGTTGGCAAAATCAAGGCAAACGCCCCGGACTCCTGTTCTAACCTGGAAAATTACTCAATTGCGCAAGACACCAAATTCAGGTCGCGGCGCAGCGGGGCAAAGCTCCCCCCGGACTCTTCTTTTACCGCCGTGTCAAACATCCCGGTTATTTGGGTGTATTCTTCATCAGAAAGGGTCACGTTGAAGGCATCAATGGAAGCCTGCAACTGCCGTTGAGAGCTAACCCCCACAATGGGTGCGGTTACGCCCGGCGAGTGGCGCACCCAGGCCACGGCCAGTTGGGCCGGGTGCAGGTTGCGGTCGGCGGCAAATTGGTTGAATTGTTTGATGGACTCGCCGTATTTGTCCAGCCAGGCCGCCACGCGCTTGTCTGTTTGTCCGCGAGAATCGGCTGGAATTGGTTGGCCGGGGGTATACTTTCCGGCCAAAATGCCCAGCACCAGCGAGCGATAGGTGGTAATTGCAATTTGTTCTGTTACGGCCTGGGGGATAATCTCTACTTCAACGCCACGCTCAAGCAGGTTGTAGGGAATTTGGTTGCAGACCAGTTTGGCCCAGCCGTTGCGCTCGGCAATGGCGTTGCAGTGGGCCAGCAGCCATGCCGGAAAGTTGCAGCAACCCACAAAACGGGCTTTGCCCTGCTGTACCACGGTGTTGAGCGCTTCCATCATTTCAACGGGGCGCATATTTTGGCGGGGCCAGTGAATCATATACAAATCCACGTAATCAAGCTGCATTCGGGTCAGGCTCTCGTCAAGGCTTTGCAGCACCCAATCGGCGGCGGTGGTTTTGGTTACTTTTGTGCCGATGAAGAGGCCGTCACGCTTGCCTTTGAGGATGTTGCCCAAAATTTCTTCGGTGCGCCCCTGGCAATACGAGGCGGCGGTATCAACAAAGGTAACGCCCTGCTCAATCGCCGCCGACAGAATCCGGTCGGATTCTGCCTGGTCGCAACGGTCGCCAAACATCATGGTGCCCAGGCACATTTCTGATACGTTTTCTCCGGTGGTTCCAAATTTAACGGTGTTCATTTTTTTCTCCTTTATGAACAGGATTCAGGAGTCGGGAGTCAGGAATTAGTTTTCCCTGACTCCTAATCCGTAACTCCTCTTTCTTATTTTACATTCTATGGTCGGGCGGGAGTGCCGTCCGGCAGGCGGGCCTGAGTCCAGTGGATGACTTCATCTTTGCACGGATATTTGGCCGCCAGTTTTTCGTTGATGTCAATACCCAGGCCCGGCTTGTTGTTGGGGTACATGTAGCCGTTGCGCACCTCCGGCATTCCGGGGAACATTTCGTAATCCAGCTCGGAAACGCGGAACATCTCCTGCACGCCAAAGTTGGGCGCCCACACATCCAGGTGCAGGTTGGCGGCGTGGCCCACCGGCGAGGTATCGCTGGGGCCGTGCCAGGCCGTGCG
>RFJF01000139.1 GCA_003695455.1 Chloroflexota bacterium | reverse complement strand
CGCCGTACGGGCTGGTCCGCTTTGGTGTGGCCCCCGACCACCAGAAAATCAAAACTGTCACCCGCGCCTACGAACGCACCGCCAAAAAACCCAACGTGCGGTTTTACGGCAACGTAAAATTTGGCCGGGATGTGTCGCTGGACGAGATGAAGCAGTACTACCACCAGATTATTTTCACCACCGGCGCGCAGTCTGACCGCCGGCTGGGCATCCCCGGCGAGGACCTGCCCGGCAGCCATCCCGCCACCGAATTTGTGGCCTGGTACAACGGCCATCCGGAATTTAAGGATTGCCGGTTTGACCTGTCGCAAGAGAGTGTGGCGGTGGTGGGCATTGGCAACGTGGCTATGGACGTGGCTCGCATTTTGTGCCGCACCCGCGATGAACTGCTCAAAACCGATATTGCCGACTACGCGCTTGAGGCGCTGACCAACAGCAACGTGAAAACCGTTTATATTTTGGGACGGCGCGGCCCGGCGCAGGCCAAATTTACCAATCCGGAAATCAAGGAATTGGGCGAAATGGAAGACGCCGACATTTACGTGCCGCCCGCCGACGCCGAACTGGACCCCCTCAGCAAACAGGCACTGGAAGAAAGCAACGACCGGGCCATGATGCGCAACGTTGAAATTGTGCAGAGTTACACCCAACCGCCGGAAAACGGCAAATCACGCCGGTTGATTATGCGCTTTCTGGTATCGCCGGTGGAGTTGATTGGCGATGAAAAAACGGGCATCACGGCCATGAAACTGGTCAAAAATGAGCTGTACGCCACCGAGGCCGGCACCCTGCGGCCCCGCGCCACCGATCAATTTGAAGAAATCCCGGTGGGGCTGGTCTTTCGCTCGGTGGGCTACCGGGGCGTGCCCCTGCCCGGCGTGCCGTTTTACGATGCCTGGGGCGTGATTCTGAACGAGCGCGGCCGCGTGCTGGACCCGGATTCCCAGCAGCCGGTAACCGGCCTCTACACCGCCGGCTGGATCAAACGCGGCCCCAGCGGTGTCATCGGCACCAACAAACCGGACGCGGTGGAAACCGTCACCTGTATGCTGGAAGATTTGGCTAACGGCCAAACGCTCTCGCCGGAGAAGCCAGGCGTTGAGGACGCCGCGGCGTTCATCAAACAAAAACAACCCAACTTTATTACCTTTGATGACTGGCTGAAGCTGGATGAAATGGAGGTGGCGCGCGGCAAGGAGCAGGGT
>RFJF01000138.1 GCA_003695455.1 Chloroflexota bacterium | reverse complement strand
ACGTGGTGTATCATTTTTGTTTTCGGAGGTTTAGTTCTGTTAACCTGATAAATTCTCCAAGAATGGATACAGTTCAACACAACATCCCAAGCTTATCAATAAAAGGTTGAGATATAAAGCAGGAAGTAACTGAAATCGAATCTGCTATTTTCGGGATGACTGTAGAAAAAAACTATGCTCAAGAATTGGTTTGGCAACCGGACTTGGTTTAAATTTTTTTGATATGTTTGATACAGCCGAGCGCCGGTTTAAAACCGCCCCCTGCGGTTTCTTGTCAGCAAGACAAAATTGACGGAGAACCGATGCGATGGTAAAATCAGTCTGCAATTTTTAGTTGTTTGAATTTTGGCGACGTAGCCAAGTGGTAAGGCAGAGGTCTGCAAAACCTCCATTCACCGGTTCGAATCCGGTCGTCGCCTCTCAAAAAACCGCCTGTTTGGGCGGTTTTTTGCGTTTTGGATGGTATTTTGCGGATATATTTTCTGGAAGCCGGCATGTCACCGTTTACCCAAACATGCTGACTGCCTCTACCAAGGCATTTGGCCCACCCACATTGCCGGGGAACACAATGTAGGCCATCCCCGGATAGCGACTTTCAGGCCCGGCTTGCCAGACCGGTACCCCCGGCAGAATCTGCCCCATCACCAACGCTTTTTTTATGTTCAGCCCCTGTGTGGCAACATCGCTGGAGGTGATGCCGCCTTTGGCCAGCAAAAAACGTGGCCGGGTGGCAATCCCGCGCACCACCGCAACCAGGCTGGCAGAGACTCGCCGCCCAATCGCCAAACTGGCGGCGGCATCGGTTCCGGTGATGAGTTGCCGGCTGGTGTACAGGACAACATTTTGCCCCGCCTGTAAATTTGATTCAACCTGCTCCGCGGCCCGCTCAATTTCTTCTGCTTGCCGGCCGGAATCCAGCAGCGCTTTCACATTGAGTTCAACGCGCTGAATATCTGTTTGTTCAAACAAGGCGTTGATTTGTGTGCCGGTGCGCGGCACGTACGACCCCACCACAACCAACCCACCGCCGCTGGCGGCCGGGGCCAGTTCCTGCGTAGTGAGCAGCGGGCGTGGCGATATACCCGCCCGCACCCGCACAAACGAGGCTGCCGTCCGGTACAGAAAACGCCGCCCCTCGGCCTCGGCGGCCAGCAGACCCAGCACAAACACTTCCAAATCACGGTAACCGGCGGCATTGACCACAACCACGCTGTCTTTTTCCACCCCCAACAGTTTTTTGGCAACGCGCGCCGGGCCGCCCCGCCGAACATCGTCAATAGTGATAGAAACCACCGCGCCGGCGCTGATTTTTCCGCCGGTTTTCTCTTCAACCCAGCGGCGCAAATTGGATGCCCGGTAGCCAAAGGCCGCGTCTTTGGCAAACTCGGTTTCACCGGCGGGGGTTAGCACATCACCCTCGGCCACGTAATGAATGTCATTGATGGTGTAGCGCCCGCCTTCCAAAAAGAAGGGGTTGATAATCCAGCCGTCAAATCTGGTTGGGAGCGAATGGGCCAGCGCTTCAACTTCACCGGGAAAGTGGCCGCGCAGGGTGGAGTCGCTGCGGCTGACCACGGCAAATTCTGTGCCGGTTTGCCGGGCGGCCTCGGTCAGATTGCGCCCGATTTCGGCGTTCAGCGCCTGGGCTTTAGGCAGGGGGAGACTACGCGAATTGGTCAACAGGTAAAACGCGGGACTGTCTCCGGCCAGTTCCGCGGCCAACGCCTCAACCGGCCAGTGAGTCAACACCGGAATACCGTGTACCGTTTGGGTGCCGGTGGGGTCATCGTCAAGCACAACCAGTTTGCGCCCGCCGGCCCGTACCTGCCGCTGAATTTGCGGCAACAAACCGGTGGGCCATTCGGGCGGCAAGCTGTTGATGAGTTCATTTTTGCCGGATTTACCGGGTTGATGGGGCATGGTGGGCTATACTCCGTTGGTTACTGGCCGTTGCGCGTACCGTCCGGGGGCGGGCCAGAAGATTCCCGCACCACCAACCGGCCGCGCAGGGCAATAGTTTCGGCGGCGTTCAGGTTTTTGTGCTTGCGGCTGAGCAGGCGCAGCATCATTTCTGCCGCTTCCGTGCCCAGCTCATAGCGAGGCTGGTGAAACGTTGTCAGCGGCGGGTTGACGTATTGGCTGAGCGGGATGTTGTCAAACCCCGTCACCGAGCAATCCTCCGGTACACCAAAACCGGCCTGCCGCAGCGCGTGCATGGCGCCAATTGCCATCATATCATTAAAGCAGACCACGGCGGTGGGTCGAACATCAACCTTTAGCAATTTTTCCATACCCATGGCCCCGCCTTCCGCCGAGCCGTTTGGCCCGGCAGCCACGTATTCTGCCCGATACGGCAGCCCGGCCTGGTTGAGCGCCTCTTTGTAACCCGCCAGCCGGTCACGGGTGATGCGCCCGGTTCGGCTGTGCCCCAGGTAAGCAATGCGGCTGTGGCCCAGTTCAATCAGGTGACGGGTGAGCGCCAGTCCCCCGCTCATGTCGTCGTGGGTAACAGAGTGAGCCATTTCGATGGCGGCCTGGTTGTTGATGAGCACCGTGGGCACGCCAAATTTGCTCAACTGGTGCAGATGTTCCTGGCTCACTTCTGTGGAACAGACAATCACGCCGTCCACCCGGCGCTCGCTCATACTCCGAAAAATCGCCTGTTCCCGTTCCGGTTTCCGGCGGGATGTTGCCAGAAACAGGCCGTACCCTTCGGCGTACAGCACATCCTCAATGCCCTGCAGAACCTCAGCCAGAAAGGCGTCGTCAATCCGCCGCACCAGCACTCCCAGCACTTTTGAGTGCGTCCGGCGCAGGCCGCTGGCTATTGTGTTGGGAACGTACCCCAATTCATCAGCAATTTTTCGAATCCGCACCGCGGTTTCCGGCGGAATCATCGGGTTGCCGTTTAGCGCCCGTGAAACGGTAGAGTGTGATACGCCCGCCACGGCGGCAATATCTTTGAGGGTGACAGTCATGGCTCGATTCCTGATTTAAGGTTACGCACACTGTGCGTAAATATCATACTGCAAAAGATAAATCACCGCAACCAGGTCCAAATTTATGGATTATTGAAAGAAATCTACCGGATGCCAGGCAGTTGGATGGGTGGCAATCTATCAGACTTTTGGGATATTTGCATCATCCACGCAAAGGTTTGCGCAAAAATTAACAACCGTGACGTATGCCGCAAGTTGAAATCCGAAGTCAATCAACCCGAACCCGCATTGAAAATACAAAACGGAGCACGGTTGCCCTTCACAAAATTTTTTAACCCAACCCTTGTATTTTCTTGAGTCAGCACCCAATTGAAACTACATTCGCCAGCCAGGTTGTATAAAACTCAGTGTATATTCGCCTGTGAAGTGATGTTTGCACTCCAATCTCACTTTTTATTGATTGACAAACCGCCGCCGCGCCCCTATAATCGGCGCGATACCGCCAACACAGGGGGCACATTTTGACCCAAAACGGATTCATTGCCAAACTCACCCGCGCCATCGAGCGCAACAACTCGCTGCTGTGCGTGGGGCTGGACCCCCAGCCGGCCAAATACCCCAGCCATTTCCCGGCTTCTGTCACCGGCGAGGCCCTTTTCAACTGGGGCCGCCGCATCATCGAACAGACCCGCGATCTGGTCTGCTGTTACAAACCCAACGCCGCCTTTTACGAGCAGGTCGGCCCGGACGGGCTGGAAGCCCTGCGCCGGACCATTTCCGCGGTGCCGGACAACATCCCGGTGCTGCTGGATGCCAAACGGGGTGATATTGGCAGCACCGCCGCCGCCTACGCACGCGCTACATTCGACGTGTGGCAGGCCGACGGCGTGACGCTCAGCCCCTACCTGGGCCGCGACAGCGTGGCCCCGTTTCTGGCTAACCCGGCGCACTTTGCCTTTGTGCTGTGCTACACCTCCAACCCCTCCGCCGCCGAAATTCAGGAATTTGGTGGCGGGGCACGTCTGTTTGAACACGTGGCGCGGCAGGCCCAGCAGTGGGCCGGGGCCAATCAGCTTGGATTTGTGGTAGGCGCAACCCAACCGCAGGCGCTGGCTCGTGTGCGCCAACTGGCCCCCGACCGCTGGATTCTGGCCCCCGGCATTGGGGCGCAGGGGGGAGATTTGCCCGCCGCGCTGGCTGCCGGGCTGAACGCCGCCGGCAGCGGGCTGGTGGTACCGGTCTCGCGGGGGGTGATTTACAGCGCTGACCCCCGCGCGGCGGCGCAAAGTCTGCGAGACGCCATCAACGCCGCCCGTTCATCTGCGGGTGCGCCGGTCACGCCGCCCGCGCCGCACACCGAGCTGATTCTCAAATTGCACGATGTGGGTTGCGTGCAGTTTGGCAACTTTACGCTGGCATCCGGCAAATCCTCGCCCATTTACGTAGATTTGCGCCGCATCAGCGCCGACCCCGGCCTGCTGCGGCTGGCGGCCCGCGCCTACGCCCAACTGCTGGCCCCGCTGCATTTTGACCGGCTGGCGGCGGTACCCTACGCCGCGCTGACCATCGGCACGGCGGTGGCGTTGGAAGCGGATGCGCCGCTCATCTATCCGCGTAAAGAGACAAAGAGCTACGGCACAGGCCGCAGCATTGAGGGGGTGTTTTCTGCCGGAGAGACGGTGGCCGTGATTGAGGATTTGGTGACCAGCGGCGGCAGCGTACTCAAAGCCATTGAGCAGTTGCAGGCCGCCCAACTGGCCGTCACCGATGTGCTGGTACTCATCGACCGGGAACAGGGCGGGCCTGAAAATCTGGCCGCGGCGGGCTATCGCCTGCACGCGGCGCTCAAACTATCCACCATTTTAACCGTGCTGCGCAACGCCGGCCGCATCAGCGCCGACCAGTTTGCGCAGGTTCAAAATTATTTAAAGCGCACCTGACCCGGACAAGTTGGGTGGTTGCAGGGACCAGGGGGTACGGAGTAGGGAGTAATGGCGTACTCCTTACTCCTTTCTTTATGCTATACCGGCGTGGTTTTGGCGACCACCGGCCCCGCCTGCTGCATCAATTTGAACTGCCCAAAGGTGATGAGCCGCTTGCGCTCTTCATCCCACAGGCTCAGGTTGAGCGTGCCAAAGCTGGAAGTTGGGGTGAGCGTGGGCGGGTGCTGAAACATCGGGTTTTCGTTGTGGCACTGTTCCAGCAGGTAATTGGGAATTTTGGGGCTGAGGTGGTGAATGTGATGAAAACCAATGCTGCCGGTGAACCATTGCAACACTTTGGGCAGCTTGTAGTACGAACTGCCGTGCAGCGCCGCGGCGGTGTAATCCCAGGTGGGGGCCTGGTCCCAGTAGGCTTCTTCAAAGTTGTGTTGCACAAAAAAGAACCACGCGCCCAACCCGGTAGCAATGTAGGTGATGGGAATTTGAATGAGCAGGTACTCTTTCCAGCCCAGAGTCAGCATGAGCCCGGCCACAAGCAGCAGCAAGGCGATGTTAGTCCACAGCAGGCCGCGCCGTTCGCGCTTCCAGTTTTTGCGCTTGAGAAAATCAAACCGGTAGCCGATGATGAACACAAACAGCGGGGCAATGAAAAACATAGTGGCCGGGTTGCGGTACAACCGGTATTTCAGGCGGCCCCAGCGGTCGGCGGCCTGGTATTCCTTGACGGTCATGGTGTAAAAATCACCAATGCCGCGGTGTTCCAAATCGCCGGTAGCCGAGTGGTGAATGGCGTGGGTGCGCCGCCAGTAGTGGTACGGCACAAACGTGAACAGGCTGAACAGCATCCCCAGCCGGTCATTGATTTTTTGCGATTTGAAGAACGAGCCGTGGCCGCAATCGTGCTGCAACACAAAAATGCGCACCACAAACAGCGCCGCCGGCACCGCCAGCGCCAGCGTGAGCCAGTAGCTCACCGACAGGCTCCAATACATCAGCGTCCACAGCAGCAGGTAGGGCAGCAGTGTGGTTGCCACCTGAAACCAGCTTTTGGCCGGGCTGGGATGCTGGTAGCGGGCTACAATCTGCACCCATTCAGGTTTTTGGGAACGTTTTTTTTGGGGGGATTGGGACACAAGTTTCTCCTTGAAATTGAAGTGGAACGGAATTGCAGAGTCGATTGAAAGCGGCAGGGCGCACGGTCGCCCTGAACGCCGCCAGGGGCTTCCTGTTCCGGCTGATTAAATTGTCACCTGTGGGGATTTACCGCTTGTTGACTCCCGCCCGGCTAAACAGGCTGCTAACAAGATAGCACACAACCGGCAAAAATAAAAATACCGGGGTTGATTTAGTGACCCGCAGCCGGCAAAATTGACCCCGTACCCGGGAAAAAATGACAAAACCGATAAAACAACCTTCACTTGCCTGCAATTTTTTGGATTTTCAGTTACCCACGCCTTTTGTGCTGGCCTCCGGAATTCTGGGAACCAGCGCCGCGCTGATGGCCCGTGCGGCCCGCAACGGCGCGGGGATGATTACCGCCAAAAGCTGCGGCCCCACGCCGCGCGCCGGCCACCCCAACCCGGTGGCGCTGGATTTTGGCGGCGGCCTGCTCAACGCCATTGGGCTGACCAACCCCGGCGCGGCAGAAGAAGCCCGCCTGCTGGCCGAAACGAAAGCCCGCTTGCAGCCGCTGGGTGTGCCGCTGATTGCCAGCATT
>RFJF01000137.1 GCA_003695455.1 Chloroflexota bacterium | reverse complement strand
GTTTAGGAGATATGTCTTATGTGATACACCAAAATACAGGGGGTTTGGGCAAATAAATTACCAACAGTGAAAATTCGCTTGCCAATTTGACCAGAAACAAGGGGGAATAGTGGGGTTGCAAGAGCCAGTTCCAACTGACGGCACGGCAACGATGCATGAAAACCCGGTAGCCCCGGCATCCCTATGCCGGGCATAGGGATGCCCGCCTACCGTATTTTCACAGGAGTCATGCATCTACCGGCGGCACAACTACCGGGGCCACGGGGATTTCAAGCACAAGTTCTGTGCCGCGGCCGGGCGCTGAATTGATGGTCAGCCGCCCGTTGATTTCGGTGGCACGTTCCTGCATAATTGTCAGGCCAAAATGGCCCTGTTCAACCGCAACATCGGTTCTGAAACCGTGGCCGTCATCAACCATTTTAATGGTTAATGCACGGGGCTGCCAGATTAAATCAATATTTACCATTTCGGCGGCGGCGTGTTTTTCAATGTTATTCAGCGCCTCCTGGCAAATAAAAAGCACCTGTTGCTGCACCACCGGGGGCAGCGCCCGGGCCTGGCCTTCGCTGTTGAGTTCAACTTTAAAACGAGCCCGGCTGCCCACAGAACGAGCCTGGGCCAGCAACACCGCGTGCAGCGCGTTTGAATTAGAGGGCCGCGCCGCGGCCAGCATGCTGCGCACAATTTCGTAAGACTCATTTGCCACATCACGCATGTGCACCAGTTCCTGGCGCAGCGTTTCGCTGTCAACGGCTGCGCCTTCCATCGAGTACTGATCCAGCTTGAGCCGCAGGTAGCCCATGCTCTGGCCCAGTGAGTCGTGCAAATCACGGGCAATACGGGCGCGTTCTTTTTCCAGCGCGGCCTGCCCGGCTTTGTAATCGGTGATGTCTGCCAGCAGGGCCAGTACTTCGTTATCGCCGGTGGGTACCAATCTGAATTCGAGGTTGCGGGTATTTTTGTCTACTTTCAGCCGGTACTCAAAAATCTGCCTGACTTTGGAACTCAACGCCACATCCATAAAATTCAAAATCAGCCCCACCAAATCCGGCGGAAAAATTTCCTGCAGGGTTTTGCTGCCGCCGGTTACTTTGCGCGCCCACTCCGACTGGTTTTCTTCCTGAATTTTGTAATCCAGCAGCCGTCCATCGCGCCGCAGATGAAAAATGGAATCGGTGATGGCGTTGAGAATGGCCTGATTATTTGCCGCGCTTCTGCGCAGCGCGCGTTCAACCTGAATCCGCTCGGCAATTTCCTGCCGGGCCTGATCGTACAGGCGGGTGTTTTCCAGCGCAATGGCGGCGGCGTTCACCAGCGATTGCAGCCGGTTCACATCTTTCTCAGAAAATTTGCCGGGCACATTGCTGTCCAGCCGCAACAACCCCAATACCCGGTCTCCCAAACAAATGGGCAGGGCGATGAACGAGCGTATCCAGTTGAGTTCGGGGGTGATGACCCAGTTTGTGTTATCACGCGTATCTGGGATGACAACAGGCTGCCGGGTTTCTACCGCTTCGCGGTCCAGCGGCAAATCAACCAACGATTGCTCAAGATTGGCCATGGTTCTGCGGCTGTCGAAGGTCATATACCCCTGGTGGCGGGCAATGATCAATTTTTCACCTTTGAGCAACACAATATTGGCAGCACTGAAAGAGACCAACCGCCGTGCCTGCCGCAAAATTTCGTCCAGCACGGTTTCGTGGCTGGTTTGGGCCGCCAGGGCCAAAAACACATCACCCAGCGTTTCTGCCAGCAGCCGCTGTTCACGTTCTGTGGCCAGTAAAATCTCACGCTCGGTTTCGGCCTGTTTTCTGGCGGTAATATCTCTGATAACGGTTTGAATGGCCGGCTGCCCCTCCAGCGTAATAGGCACGGCGGCAACCTCAACGCTCACTTCGCTGCCGTCCAGCCGCAGAAATTTTTCTTCAATCAATGGCACACCCTGGTCACTGTCAACCTGCTCTCCAACCCGCGTCTGCACCAAATTTACATAATCAGGGTGAACAAAATCCAGAATAGGCTTGCCAATAATGTCATCGGTACTGGCAGCCCCCAGCATTTTCACTCCCGCCGAATTCAGGTCAACAATTTTACCGTTGCTGTGGATGGCAACCGCTTCAAAAGACAACTCTACCAGACGCCGGTATCGTTCCTCGCTCTCGCGCAGAATACTCTCTGTCTCGCGGCGGCGGGCAACCTCAACGGTCAGGTCGGCGTTGACAGTAGTCAGTTGGTGGGTGCGGGAAGCCACTCTGGATTCAAGCTCCTCATTGGCTACGCGCAGTGCATTTTCCGCAATGGCCCGGCGCCGGCCAATGATAAACACCAACACAAGAATAGCCGCCATCATGGGGATTTCTGTCATCTCGTCTATGGGGACTTCACCAACCACCACAGAAATCAGCAGCATAGCCGACACGGCCGAAACCCAAATAACGGCCCTGATGGTAAACGCCCGAATTTGCCAGTAAAATGCGCCAACCGTTAAAAGCAGAAAGATAAAATGAAAGTAAAAAATGACGGCATCGGTAGCCAGCATCAAAATTGCGGTCAAAATCAACCCTACATCTAAAATGAGGGTAATTTTTTCTTTGAGCCACTGTGCAGTAGCGCTTTCATAGAAAGAATCAAAAAGGGTCTCAAATTTTCCGGTGTTTTTTGGCTTGGTTGTGTCTACCGCCATAGAATGTCCTCGGCTGTTTGCGCTTGCCGCCTGGCAGGGTTTTGCCGGTCGGTTTGGCAAATGAACAAATTGTATATGTGCACTGGGAAAAATGGGTACGCAAATTATTGCATTATTATCGGCCACATGCAAGTAAAAATCTACAATCAGCGCGGATTATTTAAACACTTTAAGGTTTGGCGGATAAAAATCGGCGTGAATCCACACCCCGGCAACATTCTAATTTTGGCAAACCCGGGGCTTTAAAAGCAAACAACGGCCATGCACCGGGTGCGTGGCCGTTGTTCATTATTTTATATGCAAGTAATGTACCGGGCGTTACGCTGCCTGTTTTCCCCGGCGGATGGCAAAGACACCCCCCACAATCATCAGCAGAATCAGCGCCGCGGCGGCAATGGCAAAGGGCGTTTGCGGCTGTGCCGCCTGCCCGGAAACGGGCAGCATGGTTTCTTTGCCCGCTTCTGCTGTAGATTCACTTTTGGCGGTGCTGTCGCCGGCCATCGAATCTGCGGCGGCGGCTTCATCCGTGGTAAACTCGGCTCCGGCATCGGCGCCGGCCTGAATTTGGCTTTCATCCTGCATCCGGTTGGGGTCTTGTGCATCTAACCCGCCGGTGTCTGTGCCGGCCCGTTCGTCGGGTTGCCTTTCGGCAATGTAAAGCTGGCCCGCCCCGGCCGTGGGGCCGTTGTAGGTCATTTCATACACTTTGCCGGCGGCGGCATCAAACATAAAATTGACGCCGGCAATCTGGGCCTCGCCTTTGGCCGTGCCCCGATATTCACCCGGAACCAGCGCAATATCGGCGTAGGGGCAAATGGGGCCATCCTGCGGTTTGGGTGACAGTGAGATTTCGCCGGAGGATTTGAATCCTTCCGGGCTGGCGTAATCAATAAACACGCCCTCGCCGGTGCAGTTGCGCACCCGCATGGTGGCTTTGCCGGGCGCGGGGTAGAGGAAGGTAGCCTCAATTTCCGGGAAGGGGTTGGGTGCAGACAAGCCGTTGCTCACCGTAAAATTGGGACCGTAAAAATCGGTGTACTGGCTGTCGGTGGTAACTTTGCGCACCACCACCTGATAATTGCCGTCAATCAGGGTTTTGGTGTCCAGCCGCAAAATGTTGCCGTTGATAACCGGGCTGTAGCCGGTGGCTACCCAGATCATATTATTGCCGTTATTCACAAAAAAGTCGTATTTCATAAAATCGGCAAAATCTATGGCCCCGGTCACTACCACCACATTCGATACAGTTTCGCCGTCGGCCGGGCTGGTGATAATTACCCCTTCCGGCCCCTGGGCCAGTGCGGGCGTTGTTCCCACCGCACCCACCAGCACCACTGCCAACGCCAGCACAAAATATCGCCACATCTGGATTTTCATGGTATCCCCTCTTCCTGACAGGTTTTGAT
>RFJF01000136.1 GCA_003695455.1 Chloroflexota bacterium | reverse complement strand
GACGTATCCTGGAAAATATGGAGATTTGACATTTGGAATCGCCTATTTTGAGGAGTTAAATTCTACCAGCTTCACCCAGTTAATTCGCCCATCATCACAAAAATTTGCACCAAATTCAAAGGTGAACCTGTTGAGGATTTGAGCGTAGGTGTCCATAAATTCTTCGTCCCGTTCTTTGGCTCGATGTCCCAACGGTTCAATGATTTCTGTGTAAAGATTGGGGTTGCCGGAGATAAATTCCCAGAATCGTTGCCCGCACAATTTTTGGTAATCGCCTTTATCGGGGTTGTTATCACGGCCGTAGCAGCATCCGTTTACTGCTTCAATGTGCAGTCTTGAATTGCTGGTGCGTAGAATACGGGCAGCTTTTTTGAAATTATCCCTCATCCGCCGAATCTGGTTGCTGTTGCCCCAGTTTGGCCCGGACTTTATTGACACAATATACCGGATACCGCCGGATTCAAACTCCAAATCAATGCCTTCTGCCGCCGATTTTTGCCCGCCAAATACTTGCCGGTTGATGAAAATTGCCAGCCCCTCCAGAAAGTCGCCAAATATCGTCTCCTCTTGCGAAGACAGGTGAGCATCCAATAAAGTTTTGACCAAATCCTGGGCAGTCTGTAAATTTTTTGCTTTAAAGAGGTAGGGGTTTTTCCGTTTCAGGACGTTGTTAAGTTTCAAACTTTCCAAACGTTTCAACCGTTTGGTGTGGAACGTGCCAATATTTTTTTCAACGTAGTCACGCACATCATCAGGATTTACCGGGTTCATAGATTTCTCTGTGTTCAAAGAGCTGCGGTTGGTAAGTTTCAAATGCTGCGTTTACCATATCAAAGTATTCAGGCAATATTTCAATGCCAATGGCGTTACGGTGCATATTGGCGGCAACCATTACCGTGGTTCCGGAACCCATAAACGGGTCCAGCACTGTGTCGCCCGGTTTTGTAAAGAGCTTGATGAACCATTCCGGGAGTTGGTCAGGAAAGGCGGCGCTGTGGTTTTTGTTGTTACATTCTGTAGCCAGGTGAATCACGTTAGTTGGGTAAACTTTGTCACGGTTGAGCCAGTTTGAAACATTTTTTCCAAATCCGCTGCCAACTTTTGAATTGTCCCGAATTTTGTCGGTTTGGCTGAGATTTTTCAATCTGGTTTTGGCCCACTCTCCCACCGGCACCATCACCTCATCCTGATACATATTGAATTTTTTTTGCAGGTTGAATTGCAGCAATCTTTCCCACGAATCTCTGAAACGATTGGGCCATTTGCCGGGGTAGGAATTTTTTTTGTGCCACATAAATTCTTCTGTCCACAGCCAGCCGTGTTTTCGCATTTCAAGGATTAACTCAATTACATACGTGTGCCGTTCACCGTTGACTACACGTTCCTTGATATTTAAAATAAACGTGCCGGTAGGTTTGAGAACACGGTGCAATTGTTCGGCTATCGGCATAAACCAGTCAACGTATTTATCTGGATGAATTCCTCCGTAGGTATTCTTTCGGCTGTCTGCATAAGGCGGCGACGTGAAAATTAAATCCACCGAATTATCTTCAACCTCAGATAACTTTTCTGCGCAGTCGCCCAGTAACAGCTTTGGAAAACCACTCACGATTGTTTCCCCCGTTGTTTAAATCCACTATTTGTGTGTAGAATATATGTACTACACAACATATAGTGTTTTTGCCCGTTTGTCAAATTGATTTTTACCCCTCGCTGCAGGAGTAGTGCCAATGGCGACCATCGGCCTGGATGAACTCGTCTGATTTGCCGGGGCCCCAGGTTCCGCTTTCGTAAAAGGCCAGCACCGGGGCGTGTTTGCCGGCCCAGCCTTCCAGAATGGGGTCAATCAGACTCCAGGCCAGCTCAATTTCATCGCTGCGGGTAAAGAGGGCGGCATCGCCGTGCAGGGCATCCAGAATCAGCCGTTCGTAGGCGTCCGGCAGGGTGTTTTTGCCAAAATCCTGCTCGTACAAAAACGACATATCCACCGAGCGACTGCGCATGCCCGCGCCGGGTACTTTGGTTTCAAAGCGCAGGTTCATCCCCTCGTTGGGTTGCAGGCAGAGGCCCAGCACGTTGGGCGGCAGGTGTTCTTCCGGCGGCAGGGGGAACATCAGGTGCGGCACGTGGCGGAACTGGATGTTGATTTCGGTGACTTTGCTGCCCAGCGCCTTGCCGGAGCGCAGGTAAAACGGCACATTTCGCCAGCGCCAGTTGTTGATGAACAGTTTGATGGCGGCAAAGGTGGGGGTTTCTGTGCCCACGGCTACACCGGGTTCGTCGCGGTAGGTGCGGTACTGGGCGCGAACGGTGTACTTGTTGACCTCGCTGGGTTTGATGGGTTGCACGGCCTTGAGCACCTTCACCTTTTCATCGCGCAGGGCGGTGGCGTTAAATTCGGCGGGCGGCTCCATAGTAACCAGCGTGAGCAGTTGCAGCAGGTGATTCTGGAACATATCGCGCATGATGCCGGCGGTATCGTAGTAGCCGGCGCGGCTGCCCAGCCCCACTTCTTCCGAGACGGTGATTTGCACGTGGTCAATGTAATTCCGGTTCCAGAGGGGTTCAAAAATGGCGTTGGCAAAGCGGAAGACCAGCAAATTTTGCACCGTTTCTTTGCCCAGATAGTGGTCAATGCGGTAGACCTGGCCTTCATCAAACACATGGTGAACCTGCCGGTTCAACTCTGTGGCCGAGGCCAAATCGCGGCCAAACGGTTTTTCAATGATGATGCGCCGCCAGTAGTCGTCCTTTTGCCGGGCCAGCTCCGCCTTGCCCAACTGTTCCACAATCACCGGGTACAGGCCGGGCGGGGTAGAAAGGTAAAACAGCACGTTGCACGCGCCGCCAATTTCCTTGTCGATTTTTGCCAGCCGTTTGCCCAGCGACTTGAAGGTTTGCGGGTCATCGTAGCCGCCGCGATGGTAGAAAACCCGCTGCGAAAACCGGGGCCACAGGTTATCGGCGTCTGATTTGAGCCGCGAAAACTGGTCCACGCCGCTTTTGAGGTGTTCGCGGAAGGCGTCATCGTCCATGTCACTGCGGGCCACACCTACCACGCTGAACTGTTCCGGCAGCAGCCCTTCGCCAAACAGGCTGAACAGCGACGGCACCAGCTTGCGACGGGTCAAATCGCCGGATGCGCCAAAAATAACCACCACACACGGGTTCGGCACACGGCGGATTTCTTCTTGTCTGGCTTCTTCAAATTCTGGCATTGCGGTCTCCTGTAAGAATAGGATTCAGGGGTTGGGAGTCAGGAGTCAGGGAATGGCGAATAGCGAATGGCGAGCGATGGGTACCAGATAACAAATGGTAAATGCGCTCCCGCTTTCCCTTTTCTCCTGCCTCCCCTCCCCGTTTGTTGTTACGCCGTAGCAACGGTTACACGTTGCCGTTTAAAACCACTGGGCGTGAAAGTGCCCCTCTTTGTCGGTGCGCTCAAAGGTGTGGGCGCCAAAATAGTCACGTTGGGCCTGAATGAGGTTGGCCGGCAGGGTTGCGGAACGGTAGCTGTCAAAATAGGCCAGCGAGGCGCTCATGGCCGGCACCGGCACACCCAGATTGACGGCGGTTTTGATGGCGTAGCGCCAGGCATTCTGCCGGCTTTCAACAGCTTCTTTAAAGAAATCATCCACCAGCAGGTTAGCCAGATTTGGGTTGCGGCGGTAGGCGCGGGTGATGTCGTCCAGCAGCTCGGCGCGGATGATGCAGCCGGCGCGCCAGATGCGGGCCATCTCGGCCAGGTCCAG
>RFJF01000135.1 GCA_003695455.1 Chloroflexota bacterium | reverse complement strand
CAGCCAAACTTCAGCTCAAAGAAACCATTATTACGGCCCCGTTCGACGGTGTGGTGTCAGAACTGAACATCACCAAAGGCGACCGGGTCAGCCCGCAAATGCCGGTTGCCACCTTCATCTCGCATGAATTAGAGGCCGAAGTCAGCGTTCCCGAAAGCCAAATCAGCCAGTTGGAAACGGGCCAGAGTTCATCACTGCAAGTAACCGCCTACCCCGGACAGGACTTCCCCGCTGTACTCACCAGCGTTTCACCCGTGGCCGACCCCAAATCGCGCACCTTCTCGGTGAAAGTCACCCCCACAGAAGGGCAGGACCTGCTCCGCAGCGGCATGTTTGCCGATGTTCACGTGCTGGCCCAGGAAAACAAAAACGTCACCCTGGCCCCCATCGAAGCCATTATTCGGAGCGACCCGCCCACAGTGTTTGTGGTTAACAAAGACAACACCGTGAGCGAGCGCACCGTTACCACCGGCCTGTTTGACCAGACCAGTGTTGAAATTTTGCAGGGTCTCCAGCCCGGCGATCTGGTTGTGGTTGCCGGTCAATCTAACCTGCATGATGGCGTTATCGCAGACATTACCAACGACCCGCGCATTGCGGAATAAATCAGAAAACGGGGTTTGCGCAAAAGCCCAAAGCGTGCGGCTTCCGGCTTTTGCCCCCCGGAAAAGGACAGATTTATGGGACTGACACGATTATCCCTCAGACGCCCGCTCACAATGCTAATGATTATTGTGGCATTGCTGATTATGGGCTGGCAGGGTTACAACCGGCTGCTGCTGGACCGCTTTCCGGCAGTTGATTTTCCGTTTGTTACTGTTACCGTCATCTTTCCGGGCGCGTCGCCGGAAGATGTGGAAGATTTGGTGCTCAAACCACTTGAAGACGCAATTTCAACCATCTCCGGCATTGACGAGTTGAATGCCACCGCCCAGGAAGGCATTGGCACCATTGTGGTGGCCTTTGTTGAAGGCACCGACGGCAACGCCGCCGCCATTGATGTGGAACGGCAGGTGTCATCGGCGCGCGGCAAACTTCCCGATGATGCCGAAGTACCGGTGGTGGGCAAGTTTGATTTCAACTCCATCCCGGTGGTCATCCTTTCGCTCAACGGGCCGCAAAACCAGGAAACACTGTTTGACCTGGCCGATAACGAAATCAAGACCCGCCTGCAAACCGTCGAAGGTGTGGCCTCGGTGAGTGTGGCCGGCGGCCGCGAGCGCGAAGTTCAGGTGCTGGTAGACCAGGCCCGGCTGGCCGGTTTTGGATTGTCGCTCAATGATTTGCAGCAAAAACTGCAATCGTACAACCTTTCATTTCCCGGCGGCTCCATTGAAGAAGGCCGGGCCAAAGTGCCGGTGCGGGCGGTGGGTGAATTCACCAACCTGACTCAAATTGAAAACCTGGTCATTAAAGACAACAACGGTGGCGGCGGAGGCCCCGGTGGGCCCGGCGGCGGTTCAACTACTCTGACCGGCAACGGTAAAATTTACCTCCGGGATGTGGCCCAGGTGCAAATGGGCCAAAAAGACCCCGATAGCTACCTGCGCTACAACGGCCGGGATGCCGTGAGCGTGGCCGTTATCAAATCCAGCGACGCCAACACCGTTGAGGTGGTTGATAACGTTTTCAAAGTGGTTAAAGAAGTCAACCAGGATTTGCCTCCCGGCGCACAACTGAACATTGTGCTGGATAACGCCAATTTCATCCGCGAATCGGTGGCGGCGGTGCTTGAAGATTTGATGCTGGCTGTACTTATCACCGGCATTGTCATTCTGGTCTTTTTGCACAACGTTCGCAGCACGTTTATTGTACTGCTGGCCGTTCCCGCATCTCTCATTATCACCTTCCTGATTATGTGGATGCTGGGCTTCAGCCTGAATCAGCTCACGCTGCTGGCCATGACGCTGGTCATTGGTATTCTGGTGGATGACTCAATTGTGGTCATTGAAAACATTGAGCGTCACCTTGAAATGGGCAAAAAACCAATGCAGGCCGCGCTCGATGGCCGGCGCGAGATTGGGCTGGCAGCCATTACCATCACCCTGGTTGATGTGGTGGTCTACCTGCCGGTGGCGTTTATGAGTGGTATTGTGGGCCAGTTTTTCTATTCCTACGGCGTCACCATCGCCGCGGCCGCGCTTACATCGCTGTTTATCGCCTTTACCCTGACGCCCATGCTGGCCGGCTACTGGCTGAAGGACCCCACCCAAACCGACGACAACCCCACCGGCCTGCGCAAGATATTCGGCATTATTGGCCGGCCTTTTGGCTGGATTTGGGCATGGACCATCCGTATTTTTGAGGGCGCGTTCACCGCGCTGGCAAAACTGTACGAATACACCGTGCGCTTCTTCCTGTGGAACTGGGCCACGCAGATTTTTGCCGTGCTCATTGCCGTAGCCGCATTGGCCGGCGGCATATTTATGGTTGCCCAGGGATACGTGCAAAGCGAATTCTTCCCTGTTGAAGACGACGGCCAGGTCCGCATTACCATAGAAATGCCCGCCGGCACCAACCTGGATGCCACCGACCGTGTAGCCCGCCAGGTAGAAGGCATCATCCTCAGCGAGGTCCCGGAACTTTCAGCCATTCAAACCCAAATTGGCACCGGCGGTGGCGGCGGCGGCCCGGTTGGCGGGGGGCGCTCGTCCAACGCAGCCACCATCAACCTGATTCTGGTTGACAAGGAAGACCGCGAACGCAGCACCACCGACGTGGTAGAGGCCTTGCGCCCCGCATTTGCCAGAATCCCGGACGCCACCATTGCCACCGCGCTCAACTCCGGCGGCGGTGGGGGCGGCAGCCCCATTCAGGTACGTGTTTTTGGCCCGGACCAAAACACGTTGATTGACCTGGCTGACCAGATTGAAACCATCATTCTGAACACACCCGGCACCGCCGACGTAAAAAACACCGACGCCCAGCGCGCCCGCGAAACCAAGCTGGTGGTCAACCGCATGCAAGCGCTTGACCTGGGCCTTTCGCCTGTGGAGGTAGCTACCACCCTGCGCACCGCGCTCAGCGGCAGCCAGGTGGGCAAATTCAACCCCGGCGGCGGCAGTAATGATTTGGACATTACCCTGCGCCTCAATCCGGAAGCCCGTAACGACATCAACCAACTGGTGCAGATGCCGGTTAAATACGTCAACGGCGCGCCGCTTACGCTTGAGCGTGTGGTTGAACGCGAAACCGCCGAAGCCCCCGCCAAAATCACCCGCGCCGACCGCCAACGTGTGCTGACCATTGGCAGCGGTGTTGCCGCCGGACGCGGCGCCGGTGACGTAACCAACGAAATTGAAGCCGCCATCAACCAAAACGTAACCTTCCCTCCCGGCTACGGCTTTAAATTTGTGGGCACGTCCGAAGTTCAGCGTGAATCATTTGCCCAGTTGGGCAACGCCATTTTGCTGGCTATTGCCCTGGTTTACATTTTGCTGGTGGCGCTCTACCAAAGCTGGCTGCAACCGTTGGCAATTATGTTCTCGCTGCCGGTAACGCTGGTGGGGGCCATTGGCGGCCTGTACCTGACCGGCAACACACTCAATCTTATTTCGCTGCTGGGCATTGTGCTGCTAACGGGGGTGGTCACCAAAAACGCCATTTTGGTGGTTGACTTTACCAACCAACTCCGTGAAGAAGAGGGGCTGGCGCGCAAAGAGGCGCTGGCCCAGGCCGGGCGAATGCGTCTGCGGGCCGTACTGATGACCACGCTGACGCTGGTATTTGCCTTGCTGCCCCTGCTGTTGGGCAGCGGCGCCGGTTCCGAGAACCGCGCCCCGCTGGCTGCTGTGGTCATTGGCGGCTCTATTTCTTCAACGCTGCTCACCCTGATTTTGGTACCGGTGGTATACAACTTCTTCGACAGTCTGGGCGGCGGTACAACCAGATTCTTCCGCTGGCTGTTTGGCATCAAAAAAGCCGAGCATGAATTGCCGCGCCAACCGTGGGAAAAACCGTGGCAGGATAAACCATCAGCCGCACCGCAGACCGGTTCTGCCGTATCTTTCACCGAGCCGGGGCCGGAAGGCGCCGGTGCGGGAAATTAGGGATAATTATGAAACGAAACATCACCACATTGTTCGCACTATTTTTGCTGGGCACGCTTCTGGCGGCCTGCGGCGGCTTTGGGTTGGAAGGCGAAAAGGTCAAACGTGAACCGCTGGATGTTTCTCAGTGGCCCACGCCGCCTGCCCCGCAGGTTGCTGCCAGCCCCACACCGTTCCCAAAAAGCTCAATGCCGCCGGCTGCTGTGGCTACCGTTGCCCCGGTTGATGAGGCCAACGCCGGCCCCAACACCGATGCCGGCTCCAAACTCTCTGCCGAAAATCTGGCGCAACTGGTACAGTTAGCCCAAAGCAACGGCATTGACCTGAGCAAACTCAACCTCGGTTCTCTGGATTTGAGCAAGCTGAATTTGGATAATCTGGATTTGAGCAATCTTGACCTCGGCGGCGTTGATCTGAGCAACATTGATTTGAACAATCTTGATGCGGCTCAGTTGGCAGCGCTGGCTGCCGCCGCAAGCAGCGGCGATGCAGGCAGCATCACCCAAATACTGGGCGGCACCACCACCGACCTGCTCAACCAGGCTTCTATTCTTACCAGTCTGTCGCCGGTAGCCACGCTCACCACCTCGGCGCCCACCACCACTATCCGGCAGGGGCCGGGCGGCGGCTACGGCGCTATCGAATCGGTGGAGCAGGGCGAACTGGGCGCAGTGCTGGGCCAAAACCCCGGCGGAGACTGGCTGTACATCATCACCATCAACAACGTCACCGGCTGGATTCCCGCCACCGACGCCCGGATTGTGGGCACGCTGGATGAAGCCCCCGTGCTGCCCGCCGACCCGGTAGCCGCGTTTGCCCAACAACTGAGTTCGTCCAACAGCGACAGCGGCACAACCAACACCGCCGCAACTGCAACCGGCAGCGGCAAACCCGCCGCCGGCACCATCAATCTGACCGCGCTGGAGCCGGTGACCACCGCCCGCGTCAGCACCGAGCTGCTG
>RFJF01000134.1 GCA_003695455.1 Chloroflexota bacterium | reverse complement strand
TTGCCGCGTCGCAGCGTCAGTGCTTTCGCGTAGCAAGCGAATGGCTAACCAGCGGCGGCAGTGGTGCTCATTTAAGGCAATGCCGCTGGGCAGCATAAGCCGGTTCATATTGAGTTGTTTAACCAGGTAGTAATTATCATCGGCGCGGTGAAAGCGGTGGAAGTGCAGGCGAATCCCAAAAAACTGGGGAATCAACTCGCTGAAACGGTAGAGTAGCATTTCCGGCGTCACGCCGTATTTATCAAGCAAATTCAGCAGCCGGTACGCACTCCACACGTTCAATTGAAAAATTTCCTGCAAATCCTCCAGAATCATAGTTCGGGGGATGAGCAGCGCCCCGGCAAAGTACGAGGCCTTGAAATCGTTGAGTACCTGTTCAAATGAATCTACCTGGTCGGGCGCCGAGGTGTTGGCCCGTTCTTTAAGCCCCAAAAACTGATACCCCAACTCACGGGCCAAAATAAATTTAATCTGGTTAGCTTTGAGCGCAGAATTGAGCAGTAACTTCGGTTTTCGGCCATTTATGTACACAGACCGGTAGTGTGCCAGCGAGGGGTGTCCGGCCAGGCGGTCGCAATCAATCTGGTATCTGAAATCCTGCTGAATAATTTCTTCCAGCCGGGATTTCTCCGGCGGCAGCGAATCTTCCAGTTCAAATTTGCGAATAAAATCAACAGCGGCGTCTTCAATTTCCTGAAAATAGTTTTCCTGAATTTCCTGGTACGAACGCAGCGCCGCCCGTAAAAAATGCTCCTCTTTCATATCGTGCTGGCGGCCAATATCAACAATGGTGTGCAGCAGGGCGCTGGCTTTGGCCGGAGCGCGGGTAAACAGGTTTACCAACGTGCTGGTTTCTACGCCAAATGCCTCAAACGGAAATTGCTGCAACAGCGGCGATGACAGCGTGCTCTCCAAATATTGCAGGGATGGCTCAAGTTTGATGGATACCAGGTCATCGTAACTTTTATCCAGCACCTCGGCCATTTTTAATATTTTGTCGGTTTTGGGATATTTGCGCCCCTTTTCAATTTCTGTGATGTACGATGGAGATAGTTGGCAGCGCTGGGCAAATTCAGACAGGGTGAGTTTTGCCTCTAGTCTGGCTTGCCTGACCTTCATTCCCAATATAATGTTTACCAGGTCTGTGTTCATAAAACTCTCAAATTCAGGTTTGTTCAGGCGCTGTGCAATTGCGCGCCAAATTTTATGTGGCTTCCCCGCTCAATAATGTCAGCCAGGTTGCTGAGCAGGTCAAACATACTGTACAAAAAATCAAGGTCACCCAGCACCCCCAAACTGTCAAATTGTAGTTTGTTGCCTTCCAGTTCTATGTTGATGAGTGTTTCAATTTGAGATAACTGGTTGCGCAGTGTTTCTGAATTGTACAGATTTGTAACAATGTGCAGCGGCCGGCTGCGGATAAAAAAGCGTTGCTGGTGACCAAACTGCCGGGCATCAGTGGATTGGAACAGTTCATTCACGCCAAGGTCCACGGCGGCTTCATGGGGGTTAAAGGGGCCGCGCAATCGCAGTGAAGCGCTGCCGCCGTTTTGCACCTCCATTTCAATGCGGGTAGATGGCACCTGGCTTTTGCCCTGCTTAAACGTACTGAGCGCCACCGGCCGGTTTCTAAACTGGCCCAACACGCTGACCGTGTAGCCAAAAAACGGCGAACCCTGCACCCGGCAGCTCAACCCGGCGCGATCAGCCAATTGCCGCCAGGCGCGTTCTTTGCGGCTGGTTTCAACAACGTTATCCAGCAGCGCCAGCAGCACCACAAAAAAGAGAATTGCCACACCAACAATCCGCATCCAGACCAACCGGGCATCGCTAATCAGCACAATTACCCCCGCCAGCGCTGCAAAAACTGCAAGCAACAAAACTAACAGCACCTTAATGTTAAAATGCCAGGGGCGCGAATGTGTTGAATCCTTTTGCCGGTCTGCGCGGTTGACCACAGGCTAAACCTTGATGTGTTTGTTGAGCAGGGATTTCAGCCGGGGTGACTCTACGGATGATAGTGCGTTTTGTGGAAAGGCCAGAATTTGCCCGTTTTTTAATGTGAGTACGTAAGTTTTGGCAATAATCTGCCAGTTAGAAAGCTGGTCCCAGCTCAACTTGCCCTGGTTTTCTTTGTTTGAAATCACAATGCCTGAATCGGTAAATTCATAGCGGGTGGGCAGATAAACCGGGTTATTTTCTTTGGAGCCTTCGCGGTAGGCGCCAAATATGCCGATTCCCAAATACATCAGGAATGGAATCCACACAACCACCAGCAACACGTAAGTTTGGCTGTAAATTGCGTAACCGGTAACCACGGCGGCGGTCAGCGCAAAAAAGTAAAACTGCTTCCGCTGAATATGGTACAAAATAGACAAACGGATAAATTGTGATTTGTTAAGTTGGGCATTGACTACCATTGACAAAACTCCGGAATAATCAGATTTTTATGAAATGACATTGTACCACAGATGTTGAAAATGTGCCTGCTGAAAAAGAGAAATATCCCCCAAAC
>RFJF01000133.1 GCA_003695455.1 Chloroflexota bacterium | reverse complement strand
TAGCCAACAGGACTCTGGCACTGCTGTATCCGCTGCCAAATTCTCGCTCCAGATAAACGCGGTCGTTTCGCTGAAAGGCTGTGATGAGCAGCATCTCTTCAGCGGACGATAGCCGCAGGTCACTGGCAACATAATCCAGTATGTGTCTCTCCCCTGTTGAGGGTGCGGCAGGGGCAGGTTGACTTGCTTGTTCAATATGCGGCAGAAGTTCATCTGATTCAGAATTGGGGTCGCCGATACAGGCCGCCAGGGCAACGGCCATTGTTTCGGCATCGGGAAATCGGTCTGCGGGGTTCTTTTGCAGGGCGCGGTCTATGATTGCCACCACGTTTTTGGGCGCCACCGTGGTAGCCGGTTCCAGATTGGCCGGGTCGGGTTGGGTAATCCGATAAACAATCTGCGTCAGGGTTTCGCCTGCAAAAGGGTGTGCGCCGGTGATAAGCTCGTACAGCACAATACCCAGCGAAAATAAGTCTGCCCGACCATCAACCGCCTCGTTTCGGATTTGCTCCGGAGCGGTGTAGAGCGGCGTGCCGATTGTGCTGCCGGACTCGGTGATACGCTGCAGGGTGGATTCAAGGCGAGCCAGGCCAAAATCGGTTAGTTTGACCTGCCCATTCTGTGAAATCAGAATATTGGCCGGTTTTACATCGCGGTGAATGACGCCTCGGCTGTGGGCGTAACCCAGAGCGTGACACACCGGCAACAGTAAACGGATCGCTTCAGTCCAGGGAACCGGCGTGGCCAACCTGTTGGTAAGGGTGGTACCCTCTACCAACTCCATCACAATATAGGCCAACTCATTTTCGGTACCTACATCGTAAGTAGTGGTAATATTTGGATGATTGAGTGAGCCGGCCGCCCGGATTTCCTGTTGGAATCTGGCCAATTGGTGTTCGTCTCGCAGGGTTAGGGTTTTGATGGCAACCCAGCGGTCCATCAGGGGGTCTCGCCCCTTGTAAACCGCCCCCATACCACCTTGACCAAGTAGTGTGTGGACTTCGTAACGACCGATGCGTGCAGGCGTCATTTCTTCTCCCTGCCTCTGACGCTGGTCTGATTTTTTTTGCGGTACTCAAGTATAACACAATCCAAAAAACCACTCAAAAAAATTTGTCAAAATAATCATTTTATTGTCAAAAAACTGTCATCTTAAGGTCAAGCCTGTTACAACAGGGTCCGGTAAGATAAAGATACCCCAGCGCAGAAAGGAGTTAATCCAATGATGAACAGGCCTCCAGATTATTACGCTCAAGTACATGTTGGTGTTGTGGCTGAGAGCCGGCAAAACGGCACCTGCGGTATCCGGCAAAAAGTTACCGCCCAGGCAAAGCAGGGTAACAACAAAAATCCTGCGCCGGTAACGGACTCGGCTAACAATCGTTCTCCCAAAAAGCCAATTACGGCAACAGAAACGGTCACAAACAATCAATTTGAGCGGCTGGTAAATGAACTGAAAGAGATTACCAACCTGTTCAATATTGGGGTTGCTGCGGCATCCAGCCTGAACATTGATGAGGTCCTCTGGACAATGTTCAAAGAAAGCAGCAGGTTGATCAATACCCAAAATTTTGCTATTGCCCTTTACGACGCCTCGACTGATCGGCTGAATTTTCAACTGGTTTTCGACCAGGGGCACCGGGTAAAATCGCGCTCGGTCAAATTGGGGCATGGCGGTGGATTGGCAACACGCGTGCTGACCAAACGAACGCCCTTGCTGATTGGTGATCTGCTGAAAAAGGGTGACCATGCAAAAGAGTCAACACATCAAAACCAGCATGTTCGTTCCTGGCTGGGTGTACCACTGCTCAACCCAATTCTGCCAACTGCCGATGCGCTGGGTGTTATTGCCACCTGGAGTTACATGCCAAACGCATTTTCAGATCACGATCTATGGTTGCTGTCGGCCGTAGCCACGCAAACCGCAATTGCGGCCAGAAACGCCAGCCTGCACGAACGGGTACTGGCAGAGCGGGATCGGGCTTTTGAGGCCGAAGAACAGGCCCGCAAAGCGTTAGCTCGCGATTTGCACGACGGGCCAACCCAACTGCTCAGCGCCATCTCGATGCGGCTGGATTATTGCCAGACGCTCTGGAAAAAAGATCCGCAGCAGGTGCCGTATGAACTGGAAAGTGTACGAAAATTAGCCAAACGGGCGGTCAGTGAAATTCGTACAATGCTGTTTGAACTTCGCCCGCTTATTCTGGAAACAGATGGCCTGGTACCGGCCCTGAAAACGCTGGTGGACCGCTGGCAACAGGATATGGCCGGCCGCTCTCAAACTACTACCCTGACATTCCGTGCAAAACCAATGGAGCAGAGTCGCCAATTTCCCCGGCAAGACAAAAAAACAGAGGCGGCTTTGTACGCCATCATTCAGGAGATTGTCAACAACGCCATAAAACATGCACAGGCCAGCAGAATTAGTTTGGAATTACAAGAATCAGAAAAGGACATCCGGGTGACGGTTGTTGACGATGGCATCGGTTTTGAGTTGGAGTCGGCCATGCGACAAGCTGTACAGCGCGGCAGTATGGGGCTGGTCAATATTCGGGAACGTACCAACCTGATTGGTGGTGAGTTGACAATACACTCCAGCCCGGGGCAGGGTACAATAACCGTAGTCCGGGTAGCCAAGGCCGAAATTGAACGGAAGAAAAGGCGGTCTGCCACCGGGCCACTATCGCCGCTGTTCAGTTTGATGGCAAAACCATCATCGAAAAGCACTGCATGAAGACCTCTTCCATCCGGAGCATAGTCAGAATTAACACCAGCAGCATAAGGAGAGCAATAATTGGAAAGAAATAATCCGGACCGGATAAAACAGATTATTGGCGCCGCTCGCGCTGCGGGTAAAACGCCGGACCTCAGCGGGGCTGATCTGCGGGGGTTGGATTTGCGCGATATGGATTTAAGCGGTGTTAATTTATCCAATGCCAATTTGAGCAGAAATAAGCCAGAATATCTGAGCACCGGCAAAGTTGTTCTCACCAACGCCAACCTGAGCGGGGCCAACCTGAGCGGAGCTAACCTGAGCGAGGCGGTTTTGTTTCGTGCCAACCTGAGCGGGGCCAATTTATCAACAGCTAACCTGTTCAAGGCCGATTTAACCAGAGCCAATCTGACTGGTGCCAACCTGAGTCAGACCAATCTGCGCGGAACCCAACTCGCGGGGACGCTGATTGATAATGTTGTGGGGTTAGATCGCAGATGGCGGCTGCTGTGGCAAATAGCTAATTCCGCGTTAATGGATCCTGATTTGCGCGGTGCAGATTTACGAGACGCCTACCTGGAATGGCGCAAACTAAACACCGTTAACCTGAGTCACGCTGACCTGAGCGGCGCCTTCTTACATCAGGCACACCTGGCCAATGCCAACTTAAGTCACGCCAATCTTGCTGATGCTTATCTGGTCGGCGCTGACCTGGCCTGGGCTAATCTGGATGGCGCCAATCTGGCCCGGGCCAACCTGCGTGGGACAGCGCTACAGACTGCCAGAAACGTTGCACCCAAATGGCAGCGGGCCTGGCGAATTGTTAATAACGCAAACGTTGATATGCCCGGCGTAGACTTGAGCAATACCGGCTTGCACGGTGCCGCCCTCCAGTTCGTTGACTTAAGCGGCGCCAATTTGAGCGGCGCTGTTTTATCAGATGCCAACCTGACCGGATCCAACCTCCGGGGCGCTGACTTAAGCGGCGCCGATTTAACAAAGGCTCGTCTGGATAGGGCCGACTTGAGAGAAGCTGATTTGCGGGGCGCAAACCCGCACAGCGCCAGCATGGTGGGAGCCATTATTGACAATTCTACCAAACTGGATGACCGATGGCGTCAATTTTGGGAAGCGGTCAACCCAGAAGCCTTTCATCAGGATCCGGCAGTGATCACCGCACAGGACACCAATCGGTTGTCAGCCATGGATGCGCCTGGCGCCATGACCCGAATGAAAATGCAGCAAAAGTGGGATTTAGCCTGGGATATTATCAACAATGGTGCAGAGCACCGCGATTTGAAAGGGGTGGATTTAAGCAATATAAATCTAAGCCGGGCCAATCTGAACAACGCCGATTTGAGCGGAG
>RFJF01000132.1 GCA_003695455.1 Chloroflexota bacterium | reverse complement strand
TCATCGGTTTCCGGCAGGCTGCTCAGCCGGCGTTGCAGTGTTTGAATTTGCTCGCGCACTGCCCCGGCCTGCTCAGCGCCGGCCACCACCACCACGCTGTCGGCGTCGGCCTCTACCCGGCGCGCCGTGCCCAAATCATCCGCGGTTATGTTGGCCAGGGTGCGGCCCAGCGCGGGGTTGATGACGGTGGCCCCGGTCAGCGCGGCCAGGTCTTCAAAATCGGTTTCCCGTTTGCCGGCCGCCCGCCGAAGTTCCACTGCCACAATAGCCAGCTTTTTCTGCTGCTGGTTGGCTACCAGCATATTCAGGGCCACGCCCTTGATTTCATGCGCAATCAGGGTGATTTTGCGGGCTTTCTGCCCTGCTGCTAACTCCAGCAGCGGCTGCACGTCTTCAATGCTTGTTACATTGCCGGCAAACAGCGCCACCAGGCTTTCAGAGATGCCGGCCCGGCGCGTGGCCGGCTCGGTGATGAGGTACGGCGAAACCAGCCGGCCGGTGAACAGACCGCCCTCCTGATATTCGCGCTCAAGGTAGGGGGCCACAAAATCCTGCACGTTCACGTGGCCGTCCGGCCCCAAAATATCGAACATTTCACCCAGAATCAGGCTCAATTCCGGCTCGCCGGTAACGGTTTCGGCCACGCGGGTCAAATCATCTTCATCTTCCACGGGCTGGGCCATGTCTTGCAGTGCGCGATCGGCAGCCAGCAGGGCTTTGTCCAGCCCGCGCCGCAGCAGCATGGCGTTGGCGCCGCCGGCTTTGTAGCGATGCGCCTGCGCCAGAATTGACTGGGCCAGCACGGCGGCGGTAGCGCAGCCGTCTCCGGCTCTGAGGTGCATGCGCCACACCAGATTGCGCAGCAGCATGGCCCCCACATCCTCGGCGCGCTCCGGGAGCTGCAAAATCCGGCGGGCAATGGTGGCCGCGTCGGCCAGAATTTCGGGCGGGCCACCGTTCTGCTGCTCAGACAGGACAATTCCCTGGGTTGGGCCCAAAGTTGCGGCCAGTACGTTGGCCATGGTGTCAAAGCCGCGTTTCAGACCGGCTTCGGCGTATGGAGTGTGTAGCACAGCCGGGGTTGGCATTAATCAAGCTCCTCTCTGAAAACAGGATTCAGGGGTCGGGAGTCAGGGATTAGGGAATGGCGGATAGTGACGAGCGACGAATGTACGTCCCTGCCACCTGCAACATGCCACTTGTGGCGAAGTCTGAATCGTAGTGATTTTTGATAGATGGGCAAGTTTGACCGGCCTGTAAAGTGCGCCACTGTAATTTTGAGGTCCGGATTTCCCTGCCGTTGACAATTTGGGTTGTGATGCTCTGATCTGCGTGCTACAATTTCAGTGACGGGTTCCACACCGCAGAACCGTGGATGAAACTGAGCGCAGGCGGCAAGTAGCAGGTTGCAGGTGCCAGAGCTGCCAATCCCTGACTCCCGGCCCCTGAATCCTGCATTGATCAGGAGGTGTTCAATGGCAACCGTATTTATGAAATGGTTAGAGACCTCGCCGGGCGATTACGACCGGGGCATCCAACTGCTCACCTGGGGGCGCTTGCAGCCGTTAAAAGAGCGAATTGCCGCCAATTTTATTCAGCCGGAGATGCAGGTACTGGAAATTGGTTGTGGAACCGGCACGCTCTCGCTGTTGATGGCCCGGCGCGGCGCGCACGTCACGGCTATTGACGCCTCGGTTGGCATGTTGGCCGAAGCGGAACGCAAGGCCGCTGACGCCGGCCTGTCCGAAGCAATTACTTTTCACAATCTGGATGTCACCGAATTGAGTGACCATTTTGAGCCAGGTCGTTTTGACGTGGTGGTCAGCACGCTGGCCTTCAGCGAGTTCCCCCCTGAAGTCCGGCGTTTTGCCCTGAACGAAGCTGCCCAACTTTTGAACCCTGACGGGCGGTTGCTGATTGCCGACGAAATGGTGCCCGCCGGGTTTTGGGCCAAATTGCTGTTTTGGCTGGTGCGGCTGCCGCTGGTTATTGTAACCTGGCTGTTGACGCGCACTACCACCACCCCGTTGCGTGATTTTTTGCAAACCGTGGCTCAATGCGGATTTGTACCCGCCGTCAGCGAATCACATTTGGGGGGCAGTTTGCAACTGATTACTGCCCGTCCTGTCGCCGGCGCAGAGCCTGCTCAAAAATTATGGCAGGCGGTTCCCCGGCTTCGCCACCGGGTAACGCTCAAAACGCTTCTGCTGGATGTGTGGAGTTACACCAACCGTATTTCACCGCCCTACGCCAAACAAGCCACCGGCTTGTATCGCATTGGACACCCCACCCCAAAATCCCCGGTACTGCTGACCGGCAATTATGAATTAACGGTACGCCGGTTGGTGCGCCAACTGGACGGTAATGTGGATTGCTGGCTGGTGGTTGCCAACAGCCGGGGAATCAACGTTTGGTGTGCGGCAGGCGGCGGTCACTTTAGCGCCGAAGATGTGATTTCGGCGCTGAAAACCAGCGGCGTGGCAGATGTAGTAACCCATCACGCCCTGATTTTGCCGCAACTGTGCGCCAACGGGGTAGACGGCTGGAAAATTCGGCGCGAAACCGGTTGGGGCGTGCATTGGGGCCCGGTTCGGGCCGCCGATATTCCGGCCTATCTGGCCGCCGGCCGAAAAAAGAGTCTGGATATGCGTCACGTTGCCTTTCCGCTAAAAGACCGGTTTGAAATGGCAACGGCGATGAATGTGTTTTACGGGATTATTTTGGCAGTGGTTGGCGTTATTTTTTGGCGGTCTCACACGCTTGCTGTTCTGGCCGCGATGACGGTGTTGGGCTACGTGTACGGCATTTTTCAGCCCTGGCTGCCGGGACGGGACGGGCTGGAAAAGGGAATTGGGCTGTCGGCGGCAACACTGTTGGGGCTGTGGATATGGTCGTGGCAATGGGCGAATTTGCCGCCCGTCACGCTATTCAACTGGTCGTTGGGGTTGGGGGTTCTGGCCTTTTTCATCGGCGCTGAATTTCAGGGGATGAATCCCTTGCTGCGCGGCGAACAGGCCAACTGGACCATCGAAGGTGTGGTTGGGTTAGCGACGTTGGCGCTCTACGGGGCCGGCCAATTGTGGATGTGAGGTGAAAAATGGCCGTCAAGGAATTTCTCATTGAAGAGTGGGGCAATCTCCGCGAATTGCGGTATTTGCAAATTGATTACAACCCGGCGCGCTGTATTGGATGCTGGCAATGTTACGAGGTTTGCCCGATTGGGTTGTGGGCCCCCGATTTTGAACACCGCGTGGCAAAATTTACGGGGCCAAAAGGGTGTGTGGCTTGCAGAGCCTGTGTCTTGCAATGCCCGGAAGAGGCCATTCATTTGCGGGTGCAAAAAAATTAGCGCCTACGATATTCGCACCCATAAAAAATTGTTATCCCTGATATTGCAAAATCATTTTCAAGAGGTCAATTTGCGATTTCAGGTTGGTGATACGTAATTAACCCCTTGCATAAAATCAATCGTAAATCCAAAATCGTCAATCGTAAATTGACCGGGTTTGACCGGTGCGGCTGAAATGAGTAGGATACCCCCGCGATGACCCAAATATTCCGCCATTCCGTTTTGCTGTTGCTGCTTGCCTTGCTGTTGTGGGGTTGCGTCGCTGCCCCGCCGCCCGCCAAATTACCCACGCCCATTCCCTCCGGGCAACAGCCCACGCCGCACCTGCTGGCGGTAACGCCGCCGCCTGCCGGCACGGCCATGACCGGCATCCGCCAGGGACAGCTTGCCCCGGATTTCAGCCTGCCCACCCTCGATGGCGGCACGCTGGCGCTCTCTTCGCTGCGGGGCCGGCCGGTGCTGCTCAATTTTTGGGCCAGTTGGTGCGTGCCCTGCCGCCAGGAAATGCCGGCGCTGGTGCGCGCCTACCGGCAGTTCAACCCGCAGGGGCTTGAAATTGTGGCCTTTAACGTGACGTATCAGGACTCGCTGGCGGATGTGCGGGCTTTTGTGGATGAATTTTCGATGCCGTTTCCGGTGGTGCTGGACCAGGCCGGCCACGTTACCGAGGACAGCTACCAGCTTCGCGGCCTGCCGATGAGCATTTTCATCAACCCCGCCGGCGTGGTGACGCGCATTCAGTTGGGGGCCATGGACGACGCACAGGTGACGGAATTTGTGGCGGAACTGCTGGTAGCCGGGCAGTGAGCGGGAGCGGGAGTCATTCGCCACCCCGTCAAATAAAGCCGTAACGGCGGGCCTTGTGCCCGGCTGTATGTGCCCACAAGGGGCACACGCTATGTGAACTGCATTGAATGTATAATTCCTGATTTTGTCGGTCTGGAGACCCTTCGCTACGCTCAGGGTGACACGCCTGAGCGCAGCTCCCCTGATTCCTGACTCCCGGCCCCTGAATCCTGGTTTTAAAGGAGCAATCTCGTGGAAACAACACCCACCCTGAAAATCGGACAACTGGCGCAGGCCAGCGGCGTACCGGCCAAAACCATTCGCTTTTACGAGGAGGCCCATCTTTTGCCGCCCGCCGCCCGCGCCGAAAACGGCTACCGGCTCTACGCCGCCGAGGACGTGGAGCGCCTGCGATTCATCCGCAGCGCGCGCGGGCTGGATTTTTCGCTGGATGATTTGCGCGAGGTGCTGGCCCTGCGGGATCACGGCGAGCCCCCCTGCCGGGCGGTGGTGAATCTTTTGCAGGAAAAATCGGCGGAAATCGAGGCCCGCATCGAGCAGTTGCGCCGGTTGCAGCAGGAACTGGCGCAATTGCAGGCGCAGGCGGCCCAACTCCCGGACGATGACATTGACATGAAACATTGCGTGTGCCATCTCATCCGCAGCCGCGCCGGGTGATGCAGCGGCCTCTACCAAAGGATACACCCCCGCACTCTACCCCGTTTGCTGGTAAAGTGGGTTGCAACCGGCGGGCAACCCGCCAAATCCTGCAAACGGAGAAAATTCTGATGACTGACACATTACATATTCAATCTCAATCTCAACCTCAACCACCCCCGCGGCGAGCGGGCACCATCATTTACCTGCTGGCCGCCAGCGTGGCGCTGATGATGACCGGCTTTGGCATTATTATGCCGGTGTTTGCCCGGCGGCTGGGCGAATTTGGCGATGGCGTGGCCGCGCTGGGCTGGATGGCGATGGCCTTTTCGCTCTCGCAGATGATTGCCGCGCCCTTTGCCGGCGCGCTGGCCGACCGCTACGGGCGGCGGCCCATTGTGCTGGTGTCGCTGGCGGCGTTTGCGCTGACCAACGTGGGCTATCTGCTGGCCGCTTCTACCGGTGCATTTATCGGCGTGCGTTTTGTGGGGGGATTGTTGACCGCCGGCTTGTTTCCGGCGGCCATGGCAATTGTGGCCGATATTGTGCCGGAAGATGAGCGCGGCAAGTGGATTGGCATGGTGATGGGCGGTTACGCCGTGGGGATGGTGTTTGGCCCGGCCATTGGCGGGGTGTTGTACGATGGCTGGGGCTTTGCCGCACCGTTCGTGACCTCGGCGGGGCTGGCGCTGGCGGCGCTGATTTTTGCCGCCCTGCTGGTGCCGGAAACCCTGCCGCCCCGCGAATCGCGCCAATCGCAACCTGCCGGCAACGGCAACCAACCGGCGTCGCGGGAATCGGTGTGGCAAGCCCTGCCGCGCCCGCTGGCAATTTTTGCCACCCTGCTTTTTGTGGATTTTGTGATGGTCTTTTCTTTCGCCTTCATTGAGCCGCAGATGGTCTTTTATTTCTACGATGACCTGGGCTGGAGCACCACCCAGTTTGGCGTGGTAGTGGGCGCGTACGGGCTGGCGATGGTGGTGGGCCAGACCGCGCTGGGCCAGTTGAGCGACCGCTTTGGCCGCCGCCCGATGATGCTGCTGGGCATATTGTTCAACTTTAGTCTGTTTGTGACAATGGCCTTTTTTACCTCGTTTCCGGTTTATTTGACCATTGCCGCCGTGTCCGGGTTGGGAGTGTCGCTGTTTAACCCGGCCATCAACGCCTATTTTCTGGACATCACCGCGGCGGCCCACCGTTCGCGGGTGATGGGCATCAAGGAATCGGCGCTGGGGCTGGGCGGAGTGCTGGGGCC
>RFJF01000011.1 GCA_003695455.1 Chloroflexota bacterium | reverse complement strand
CGTTGCACTGGCCTGGCTCACGGTACGCACCGATTTGCCGGGCCGCCGTTTTTGGTCGCTGGCAACAATTTTGCCGCTGGTCATCCCCTCGTATGTGGGCGCGTTCACGCTGGTCTCCGCGCTGGGACCGCGCGGGCTGGTGCAAGGCTGGCTGGAGCCGCTGGGCATTGAGCGCCTGCCCTCGATTTACGGCTTTCCGGGCGCGCTGCTGGCGCTGACCCTGTTCACCTATCCCTACATTTTGCTGAGCGTGCGCGCCGCCCTGCGCGGGCTGGACCCCAGCCTGGAAGAGGCGGCCCGTAGTCTGGGCCGCACGCCGTGGCAGGTCTTCCGCGAGATTACCTTGCCCCACCTACGCCCCTCGATTGCCGCCGGGGCGTTGCTGGTCGCCCTGTACACCCTGAGCGATTTTGGCGCGGTGTCAATGCTGCGCTTTGATTCATTTACCCGCGCCATTTACATGCAGTACAGCGCCTCGTTTGACCGCAGTACCGCCGCCGTGCTGGCCCTGTTGCTGGTGGCGCTGACGCTGGTCATTTTGGTGGGCGAGCAGAAAATGCGCGGCAAGGCGCGCTACTACCGCAGCAGTTCCGGCACCGTCCGGCCCGCCGCCCCGGTCAAACTGGGGCGCTGGCGCTGGCCCGCGCTGGCCTTTTGCGGATTGGTGACCCTGCTGGCGCTGGCGATGCCGCTGGGCGTCATTGGCTACTGGCTGGTGCGCGGCCTGAACGCCGGTCAGGCGCTCAGCCTGCGGCCAGACGTGGCCTTCAATTCGGTCTCGGCAAGCGGAGCGGCGGCGCTGGCAGCCATTGCCGCCGCCGTGCCGGTAACGGTGCTGGCAACCCGTTTTCCGGGGCGAATGAGCCGCTGGCTGGAACGCAGCACCTACATTGGTTTTGCTCTGCCCAGCATTGTAATTGCACTGTCGCTGGTCTTTTTTGGAGCCAACTTTGCCACCTTCCTCTACCAGACCCTGTTCCTGCTGGTTCTGGCCTACGTGGTCCGCTTTTTGCCGCAGGCAGTGGGCAGCACGCGGGCCTCGATGTTGCAGGTCAGCCCCCGGCTGGAAGAAGCCGCCCGCAATCTGGGCCGCACGCCGCTGCAAACCCTGCGCAGTGTGACGCTGCCGCTGGTGCGCCCCGGCCTGTTCACCGGGCTGGCGCTGGTGTTTCTGACGGCGATGAAGGAACTGCCGGCCACGTTACTGCTGGGACCCACCGGCTTCAGAACGATGGCTACCCGCATCTGGGATTTCTCGGAAGAGGCGTTTTTTGCACAGGCGTCGGTGCCGGCGCTGCTGCTGGTGCTGGTATCGGCGGTGGGGGTGTGGATAATTCTTTCGCAGGAGGAGAAACGAGCCGGCCGGTGAGCATCGCTATTCAGTGTCAGCATTTATCCAAAAAATTTGGTGAGGTTCAGGCCGTGGCCGGCGTGAACCTCGCTTTGCGTGAGGGGCAGTTTTTGGCCCTGCTGGGGCCAAGCGGCTGCGGCAAAACTTCGACGTTGCGCCTGCTGGCCGGGTTTGAAGCCCCTGACAGCGGCACAATCACCATCGGCGGGCAGACGGTGTTTGGGCCAAATGTGTTTGTGCCGCCGGAACGGCGCAGCGTGGGCATGGTGTTTCAGGAGTACGCGCTCTTTCCCCATTTGAACGTGGCCGATAACGTGGCCTACGGCATCTCCAAAGGGATGAACAAAACGGAGAAAAAACAGCGCGTGCGGGACGTGCTGGAACTGGTGGGCCTGCCCGGTGTTGAACAGCGAATGCCGTTTGAACTCTCCGGGGGGCAGCAGCAGCGGGTGGCGCTGGCGCGGGCGCTGGCACCCAATCCGCAACTGGTGCTGCTGGATGAGCCGTTCTCCAATCTGGATGCCGGCTTGCGCACCCAGATTCGGGCCGAGGTGCGCCAGATTTTGCGCCGGGCCGGGGCCACGGTGATTTTTGTGACCCACGATCAGGAGGAGGCGCTCAGTCTGGCCGATGAAATTGCGGTCATGCTGCACGGCCGGCTGGCGCAAACCGATAACCCGCAGCGATTGTACGAACGCCCGGTCAACCGGCACGTGGCCGAATTTTTGGGCCACACCAATTTTGTGCCGGGCCAACGCCACAGCGGGTTTGTGGATTGCGAGTTGGGCCGCCTGCCAACGCTCGATTCGGGGGGCAACGGCCCGGTTGAAGTGATGCTGCGACCGGAGGCCATTGAGCTAACGCCCAACGGCGATGGCGCGGCAGAGGTGGTGGATCGGGAGTTTTTTGGACACGATCAACTTGTGACCGTGCGGCTGGCTTCCGGCGCGGTGCTGCACAGCCGGCTGTTGGGGCTGTCCGGCGATTTTCGGCCGGGCCAGCGGGTATCGCTGCAAATACAGGGCCGGGTCATGGTTTACCCCACGCCGTAATTATTCGTCATCCAGGCTAAAGCCAATTTTCAGCGTGACCTGCCACTGGGCCACGTTATCACCGTCAATAGCGCCGCGCGTTTCAACCACTTCAAACCAGCGCATGTTACGCACCGTTTTTGAGGCGCGGGCCACGGCGTTTTGCACCGCATCTTCAATGCTGGTGGATGACGTGCCGGTCAGTTCGATGAGTTTGTACACGTTGTTTGTCATTTTTGTTTCTCCTTTTTTCAATTTTTGGCAGAATTTACTATTCCACAGAATCACTTACAAGTTACGCAGTTCAAAACCAGGTTTTTGCTAACGGACATCCTTTCTGTTTGACAAGAAATTTGGCCTGAATCATTGCTTGTTGCCCGTGCCGTAGCAAGTGGCAGGTGGCAGGTTGCAATCATTTACCTGCCACTTTTTACTTGCAACCTGGCACTGGCCGGGTTGTGCCCTGAAAATGGGTAAACCAGAGGCGTGTCCGTTAACAAGCTATTTCATTTGAACTTCGTTGGGGTGTACCACCGGTAAAATCAGTTCGATAACCAGCCCGGGGGCGTCTTTGCGATTGTAGGCCCGGCATTCGGCGCCCACTTCGTGCATCAGCGTGGAAACCATGGCCAGCCCCAGCCCCATGCCTTTGATTTCGCCGGTGGCGTATTTATCGCCCTGATAGTAGGGTGCCCAAATTTGGGCCAGTTGCTCCGGCGAGAGACCGGTGCCGTCATCAGTGATTTTCAGGCTGATGTGGCCCGCGGCCTCGTTTGAAACTTCAATTTGAACGGTGGGTGTTTGTTCGGGGTGAAATTTGGTGGAGTTTTCCAGAATTTCCCACAGCGACAGTTCTGCCGCGCGCTGAGACAGAGATACATACAAATTCTGCACTTCATCGGGAACTGAAACCGATACGTTTTCCAGCCCCAGGTTTTGGCTGATTTCACGGATGGTGGTTTCCAGTTGCCCCAGGTTAAATTTTATGCGAGACCGGGTGGCAAACGGCGCGTTCAGGTATTCCAGCACGTCACCCAGCGAATGGTAGAGCCGCTCCACGTTTTCCAGCGCCATCTGCGAGAGGGTGACCACTTTATCCTGCGGGATGGTAGCGCCCGACTGGGCCAGCAGCCGCAGACCGCCCAAAATACCGGCCAGCGGGGTGCGCAATTTGTGCGAAACCATCATGTGGAAACCACGCATATCGCGCTCAAGAATGCGTTGGGCGGTAATATCGGTCAGTTGAATCACCCAGCCGCCGTCGGGGTTGGCCGGAAGTTTGAGCGTGTCAACCCGCAGCCAAAAGACGTTAGCCGTGGATGATTCCGGGCGCACCAGATAACGGGTAGAATCAGGCATACCGGGCGGCGTTTCCGGCCAGGTTAGCCACGCCTCCTGCGGCTCGTAGCGGTACTGTTTGCGGGCCAAATCCAGAAACGCCTCGGTAACAGGCTCGTCACCGTTGACCGGCAACCCCAAATACAGACGTGCCTGCGGGTTGGCGTACAGAATGAGGTCATCATCATTGACCACCAGATACCCGTCTTTGGCCTGGTCAACCACCCAATCAAACTTTGTGCGCTCCAGCAGCAGCCGCCGGTAACGGTTGAGCCGGGTAATGGTGCGGATGCGGGCCAGCAGTTCTACCCGGTTGAACGGCTTACTCACAAAATCGTCGGCGCCGGATTCAAGGCCGCGCACCCGTGTGTCAAAATCTTCCAGCGAGGTGAGCATGATGATGGGCACCTCAGCCAGCAGCGAATCATTCCGCAGGCGTTCGCACACCTCAAACCCGTCCATGCCGGGCATCATAATATCAAGAATAATCAGGTCCGGCAGCAATTCGGCGGCCTTTTGCAACCCGTCCATACCGTCAACGGCAAATTGCAGGTTGTAGCCCTGGCCGGTCAGTACGGCCTTGAGCGTTTCTCGCGCGCTGTGTTGGTCATCAATAATGAGGATGGTGTTGGCAGGTTTCATATCAATTTTAATTTTATGGGGAAACCGGGATTAAAGCAAAGCCAAAACAGCTTTTTGCGGGGGACAGACTCAGTTTGCGGCGAGGCAGCAAGCTTGAAAATGGGTGTGCAGGCGGCAAATTACAGGGGTGCAGGGATGTAGAGTGGCAATGGCGCAGGGCGCACAATCGTTATTCGCCACTCGTACATTCACTGCACCCTGCCTGCCGGGGCTACTGCCGGTGAGAAACAGGAGATTGGGCATGAAGCTGCTGGCTGACCACATCCAGCAAATCGGTGGCGCGAATGGGTTTGGTCAAATAGCCGTTTACACCCAACGCCCGGCCGTAGCCAATTTCATTGTCCGACAGGAATTCGTAGCCGGTGAGAAACACAAATGGAATGGCCGCCCACTGGGGATTGTTGCGCACTCGTTGGTAAAACTGGTAGCCGCCCATCACCGGCATGCCAATATCAGATAAAATCAGGCTGACAGGTTGTGTTTTTAGCGCCTTGAGAGCCTCAAATCCGTCGGTGGCTGTAACGGTGCGGTATCCGGCAGATTCCAGTGTGAGGCTCATGTTTTCCAGAAAATCAGGTTGGTCATCTACCAGTAAAATTGTTGTGTCTTTATTTATGGCTGTATCCATGGCTGTATCCTCCGCATGCGCCCCATTACTTGATAACGAGGGGCATGTATGTGAAATATTGCTGCGAGCCGGCAACCTGCACCTGCTCCGAGGCAAAGTTGACTTCGGTGTAGCCGCTGGAGTCGCTGGCGCGGGCTTCGATTAGATACGTATCGGGGCCGCCCTCTGCCACCACCAGCGTGATGGAAAACTCCTCGCTGCTGCTGTCGAATGCCCCGTCAACCGGGGTAGCCGGCTGCCACGCCGCGCCGTTTATCCGGTACTCTACCCCTACCACGGTTTTGCCCTGCAAGTGGTAGGCCACACCGTTCACCACCGAACTTCCCTGCGTGGCGACCTGCCCGGACACCGGGTACAGTTCGGTGTTGAGCGCGCCGTCTACCGGGTCAAACACCGTCACCGATTCACTGGCGGGGGCGGCAGTCACATTGCCCGCCGAATCGGTGGCGGCCACTTCCAGCGTGTGCTGTCCGGCAGGAAAGCCGGAAATCTCAATTGAAAATTTGCCCGAGGTGTTGTCATTTTCCCAACTGCTGATGCCAACCCACTGCCAGCTACCGCCGTCAATTCTGTACTGCACGCCGGTCAAATCATTGATGGTGACATCAGTTTTGGTGGGCGAGGGCCAGGGCACAATTTGGGCTGTGCCGCTAACAGAGACGGTATCTTCATCCGTCGAGACCTCATCAATGGTCAGGGGTAATTGGGTATCGAGCGGGTCCGGGATGCCGTCGGCGTCGCTGTCTTGCCAGCCGACTTGCCCGGCGGCGTATTCGTCAATAGCGCCGGCGGTGTAGGGGTAAATTTGCCCGCGCATAATGCTTGACACGTTTGAGCTGCAACTGCCGTACTGGCTGTTCTGGTTTTCAACATTCAGGTAGCCGGAGGTTTTGGTACAGCTTTGCCCGGCGTTGTAATATTGATCCAGCGCGTTGAAAATGTGGCCCATTTCATGGGCAGCAACGGCGTCCATGTTGTAGGGGCCGTAGCCGTTGTTGCCGGAAGTCATCACCAAAAACGGGCCGCCCAAATAGGCGTAGGCAAAGTAGTAATCGCTGAATTTATTGTCGCTGTCGTTAGAGCTGTCTACCACAAAAATGGTAAAGGCCCAATCGGTGTTGTAGGCAGTGCGCAGGGCGTTATCGTAATCCCGAACCTGGGAAAAATAGTTGGATCCGCTGTACCCCAGTGCGGTCATCGCTTCTGAAATCCAGTAATATTCGTGCCAGTAGGGGCGGGTAATCGGCTCCAGCGAGGTAGGCAGCGGGCTGGTAAAATGGTCATCGTACACAAAACTGAGGTTGGCATCGGGGTTGAGTTGCGCCCACCAGTTGAGCGCGTTCACAATTTCGGTGAATACCAGTTGCTTCTCATCGCTGGTCCAATCCTCGGTGGATGGGTCAACGGCGCCGTTGCTTTCAACCAGCACAATGCCCACGGCCACGCTGCCGGCCATGTATTCGCTGGTCTGGTAGTAGCCGGGCCGAACCGAGCTGCCGGCGAGAGAGATGTCATCGGGGGCGGGCAAATCCGGGGCGGTGAAGGCATCATTCTGCGGCAGGGGATGTTCGGCGGCGGCCAGTTCCTGCGCCGAGGCCGGCTCTTGCGGGTTGACCAGGCTGTTCCACACGCCGCCCACCAGCCGCGCCTGCGGGCCAAACACGTCCAGTTGAGCCAAATCCACCGCACCGGTGAAGACTCCGGCCACGCCGGGTTGCCCGGCCAATTCATCCACTAATCTAGCCGGAGCCGAGGCAATCAACGCCACGCCGGGGAAGCGGTGGGTCACTCGCCCGCCGCCGCGCTCAATGGCCGCGCTGACCTGCGACACGTCGCCGGGGCCGGCGGTGGAACTCAGCAGCACAAACAGCGGGGCCGGGCCACCGGCCCGTGCCGGCGCAGGGGAGGCGCCCAGTACGGTCAGCACAAAAATTGCGGCAATCAAAATTCCGGCGGATGTGCCGGTTCGAGGTGTTTTGCGGTAACCGGTGGCACTCATCATTCAACGCCCGTTCCTGATTAGTTACTTTTATGCTATCAGGAAGGGGCATTGGTTTATATGATGCCTGTATTTGAGTTGTATTGGATTGTGTTAAATTCAGGGTGGCAAAGTTGCAGGGTGGCAGAGTTGCAGGTAGCAGGGGGCCATTTGCGTACTCCCTACTCCATAATCCTATCCTGTACTCTGGATTCTGGACTCTGAAAATCAGTCCGGCACTACCAGCCGGTAGCCAACGCCGCGCACATTTTCAATCGAGCCAACCTCGCCGGTGGAGAGGCCCAGTTTGCGGCGCAGAGAGAGGATAATCGGCCGGAGCAACGAACCGGCCTCGATGTGGTCGGTGGTCAGGTTGTGCGTGGCCTTGACCATCTCCTGCGGAGAAATGACAACCCCGGCCTGCCGGGCCAGCGTTTCAAGCAGCACAAACTCTTTGGCCGAAAGCCGAATTTCGTCATCTCCGCGCCAAACGCGATGCTGGCCCACGTCAATTCGCAGCCGCCCCACCGACAAAAACCGGTTGTGGCGGGCAGCAGCGCCCGGCGCAGATTGCCCCGCTGACTGCGCCAGTTGCTCGGCGCGGCGTAGTTTACCGCGCACCGCAGCCAGCAGGTCGGCGGCGCGAATGGGTTTGGTCAGGTAATCATCGGCGCCAAGTTCTTTGCCGTACCGCACATCGCTGTCCATAGTGCGGGCGCTCAAAAAAATAAATGGAATGGGAACCCACGCCGGGTTTTTGCGCACCCGTTCAAAAAGCTGGTAGCCATTCATGTTGGGCATGGCAATATCGGCCAAAATCAGGTGTACCGGTTGTGATTGCAGAACTTTCAACGCCTCAATCCCGTCAGAGGCGGTGACAACCTGGTAGCCTTCCACTTCCAGCGCCAGGCCGATGTTATCAAGCAAGTCCGGTTCGTCGTCAACAATCAAAATGGTGACAGGAGATTGCATCAGCGTGTCCTCATAACAGATATTGCAGCGCGTTGAATCGGGTTAGCCCAAAACCGCTTCCGGGTTGGCCGGGGGCAGATACACAGCAAACGTACTGCCGTGGCCCGGCACAGAATGAACGGCGATTGTGCCGCCGTGCAATTCTACCAGCTCCCGTGCAATAGACAGCCCCAACCCGGTTCCCCGTATTTTCTGCTCAGATTGTACACGATAAAATCGCTCAAACAAATGGTCAATATGTTCGGGGGCAATGCCCACGCCGGTGTCAGACACGCGCAGCGCCACCCACGGCCCCGGCGCAAGCCGGTCGCAGCCGGGCCACTCATCGGTTGCCGGCGCCGGCGCCATGAGCGCCCGGAACTGGCAAATAATTTGCCCTCCGTCCGGCGTGTATTTGATGGCATTGGTCAGCAGGTTTCTGATAACCTGCTTGAGTTGGGCAGAATGGCCGTTTACCGGAAGTTGCCCGCGGCCCAGCACTTGCAAAGTTTGCAGCTTTTGCTGCACCAGCGGCGATAACTCGCGGGTTTGCTCGCGAACCAGCTTGCTCAAATCCAGCCGGCTGCGCTCCATTGAAATGCGGCCGCTGTCAATCCGCGAAATTTCCAGCACGTCGCCAATCAAATCATTCAGCACCTGGGTGTGTTTTTGAATATCACGAATCATTTTGAGCCGGCGTTCATCCGGCAGGCGGTCGTACAACGATTCCAGGTTGTCGCTGAGCAGGGTGATAACCGACAGCGGCGTGCGGAGTTCGTGCGAAACGTTAGACACAAATTCGTTTTTGGAACGCTCGGCCTGTTTCAACGGCGAAATATCGCGCTGCACGCTTACAAATCCTGCGGGGACAGTTTGAGCATCCGGGGCAAACAACGGGGCCACAGTCAGCGAGGCATCGTACAAGTGGCCGTCTTTGCGGCGATGGGTCACTTCGCCGCGCCAGGTTTTTCCGGCCCGCACCACATCAATTATTTCGGCGTACAAATCTGCCTGTGCTTCTGCGCTCTGCCAGATTTGCCAGCTTTGCCCCCGCGCTTCGCTGAGCCGGTAACCGGTCAGGTGGGCCGCCGCCGGATTCATATATTCAATCACACCGTTGGCATCGGTAACAACCACCGCTTCACCCAGCGCCTCTAAAATTGCCTGGGTGCGGTCCCGCTCGGCCTGCAATTCCTGCGCGCGCAGCCGCCGGTGTATGTTCAGGCGGGTCACCGTTCGCACTCTGGCCCGCAGTTCGGCGCGGTTAAACGGTTTGGCAATAAAATCGTCGGCGCCGGCTTCAAGCCCCTGCAACCGCGAGTCGCGGTCATCCAGCGATGTGACCATCAAAATCGGCGTTTCGGCCAGTTTCTCGTCGGCACGCAGGCGGCGGCACACTTCAAATCCGTCCATGCCGGGCATCATCACATCCAGTAGTATTGCATCCGGCAAAAGTTTGGCGGCTTTTTGCAGTGCCTCGTGGCCGTTCTCGGCAAAAACCAGGTTGTAGTTTTCACCAATCAGCAACCCAGTCAGCACCTCTCTGGCGCTGATTTGGTCATCAACAATGAGTACCGTGCCGGGGTTATCCATGAGAGGGTTCTTCTGCCGGTTTGCCGGTGCTGTTCAGTTGGGCCGAGATGGCGGCCACCAGTTTTCTGAGACTGACCGGTTTGCTGAGGTAATCATTGGCGCCGGCGGCCAGGCAGCGCTCGCGGTCGCCGGGCATGGCCAGCGCGGTGAGGGCAATTATGGGCAGGTCTGCCGCCCCGTCGGCGGCGCGGATTTGGCGGGTGGCTTCCAGCCCGTCAATGCCGGGCATCTGAATATCCATCAAAATAATATCCGGCCGTTCTTCAATGGCCCGCAATACAGCCTCGTTGCCGTTTCTGGCTACCAGCACCCGATAATCCAGCCCCTTTAAAAATTCGGTGAGGGTGATGACGTTGGCTTCGTTGTCTTCGGCCAGCAGCACAGTTTGCGGGTTGGCAGCAGCGATGCCGGCCGCTGAATTTTCTGCGGAGATTTCTGAGAGGGGGGGGTAGTTTGCCGGCGCCGCGCCGTCTTCGGCGTCTGGCTCTTCCTGCCACGGCAGCGATACCGTGAAGCGGCTGCCTTCGCCCGGCTCGCTCTCTACAGAGATGCCGCCGCCGTGCATCTCGGCCAGCCGCGCCACCAGCGAAAGCCCCAGCCCGGAGCCTTCGTGCTGGCGAGAAAGCTTGCTGTCCAGTTGCACAAATGGCTTGAATAATTGAGAAAAATCCTCCTCGGCAATGCCAATGCCGGTATCCCACACAATAAACCGAACCACTTCGTGCTCGGTATCACCCTGCACGTACAGCCCCACCTGCCCCCCTTCGGGCGTAAATTTCACGGCGTTGCTGAGCAGATTGACCAGAATTTGCTTGAGCCGGCGCTGGTCGGCCCGAATGGTTTTGACCCGTTCATCAAAGCGAGAGGTAACTTTGATTTGCTTCTTTTTGGCAACCTGCTGGATCATGCGCAGGCTGGCTTCGCAGACGTAATCAATATAAACCGGGGTGATGTCCAGTTCCAGTTTTTCCGCGCCAATTTTGGAGAGGTCCAAAATATCGGTAATGAGGGCCAGCAGGTGGGTGCCGCTTTCTTCAATGTGGTGGGCGGCGTTCTTCTGCTCGGCGTTGAGTTCGCCGTACACGCCGCTTTGCAGCACCTCTGCCATCCCCAGAATGGCGTTCAGCGGGGTGCGAAGTTCGTGGCTCATGTTGGCTAAAAATTCATCTTTGAGCCGGGCGGCGCGGGCCAGTTTGGCGTTGGCGGCGCTCAGTTCGCTGGTGCGTTCTGCCACCCGCTCCGCCAGCAGCGCCCGTTCCTCCTCGAGCGCCTGTTCGGCGTTTTTGCGGTCCGTGATGTCGCTGACCACGCCGTAAATCATTTTACCATTGCCAAAATCCACCACCCGGCCGCTGTCGCGTACCCAGATAATTTCGCCGTCGGCGCGCACCATCCGGTATTCTACGGTGCTGTTTTTGCCGCGTTTGAGCCAGCCAGACTGGGCCGCCGCCCGGCGGCGGTCTTCGGGGTAAATGACGGTGTTGGGCCAAAAACTCCAGTCGGTAATGAAGTTTTGGTGCGGATACCCGGTAAGGGCTTCAACGTTGGGGGCTATGTAGTGGTTAATCAGGTCGCCGTCTTCAGTGACCTCTGTTACGTAAATATGGGCGCTGACCGAGACGACGACGTTGCGGAACAGCTCAACATCCCGGTTCAGTTGCTCAATTTCCGCGGCCTGAGCCGCCACCTGCTTCTGCAATTCTGCCCGGTTGCGGGCGGCGTTAATAACAATAGCCAGCGTGTTGGCCAGCATTTCCAGCGCCGGCACGTCGGCAGAATCAAACGCGTTGGGTTGGGGAAATTTAATATCCAGCACACCCAGGGCCTGTTGGGCAACGGCAAGGGGCAGGCAAACCTCGGTTCCGGTTGGATCAAGGCCGCCGCCGGAAATGTAGCGGTCATCCTGCGTTACGTCGTTTACAATGACAGTTTCATTGTGGCTGGCCGCCCAGCCGGCCAGTCCGGCCTTGAGGGGCTGGACGTACCGGCTTGGAAACGCCCCCCCGGCCACCGCCTTGAGCACCAATCGTGGTTCATTAACCAGAAACAGCGCCACAGAGGGGTAACCAAATGTTTGCCGCACCAGCGTGGCTGTTGTTCGCAGGGCGGCGTCCAGGTCAGTTTCATTTGCAATTTGTTGAATTATGTTGCTAATCTGCGGTATGCGTTCGAGCGGATTTGCCAATGTTGCCTCGCTTTTTGGGTGTGCGGCACATACGCCTATTATAACATATTTTGCTATTTTTCAACGTTTCTTCGCCATTGTCCGGTTTTGTGGTATGATTCCGGGCAAGGAGCGTTGCTTATGAAATATGCCATGCGTTTTGCCTCGGCGCTGACCACCGAGCCGCAAGTAGAAACAGCCGGCCGCCAGCTTGTGGCCCAAATTGCAGCCCAAATGGATGACCATCCGGTTGATTTGCTACTGGTGTTTGTATCGCCCCATTTCAGAACAACGGCAACCCGGTTGTCGCAAATTCTCAACAACGAGCTTTCGCCGCGGGTGATGCTGGGCAACACCGCCGAGGGTGTGATTGGCCGCGACCGGGAAATTGAGCAATCGGTGGCTGTTTCGGTGGTGGCCGCATGTTTGCCGGATGTTGAGCTGGCTCCGTTTGCACTGCGCCCGGCCAATTGGGAGCGGTTGCTGGCCGATGCCAACACCTTTCAAACGCAGGTTAGCACCCCGCCGGAAACGCGGCTGTTTCTGCTGCTGGCCGAACCATTCACCACCCCTATTGACAAACTGCTGGCATCGTTTAACCGGTTTCACCCCGGTTTGCCCACGGTGGGCGGCCTGGCCAGCGGTGCGGTGCGGCCCGGCGGAAATGTGCTCTTTTTTAACAATCAGGTACTGACCAGCGGCGCCGTGGGCGTGGCCGTTGCCGGGCCGGTAGACGTGGACGTGATTGTCTCGCAGGGGTGCCGGCCGGTGGGGCAACCGCTCACCGTAACCCGCGCCCACAAAAATCTTATCTACAGCCTTGCAGAAGAATCTCCGCTGGTTCATTTACAGGATTTGTACCAAAATCTTTCAGAAACCGACCGCGACTTGCTGCAACGCGGCGTGTTTATTGGCCGGGCCATTGCCACAGCGCCGGACAACGTGCTGGGCCGCGGCGATTTTCTAATCCGCGGTGTTATGGGTATTGACCAGCAAAGCGGGGCGCTGGTGGTGGGTGACTATTTTGAGAATGATGAAACGGTTCAGTTTCATCTGCGAGACGCTTCGACGGCCACCGAAGATTTGGAAATGATGCTGGCCCCGCAGCTCTTTTTTGATGCCCCCGGCGGCGGGCTGCTGTTTACCTGCAACGGGCGGGGCACCCATCTGTACGACCACCCCAACGGCGATATTTCAACCATTCAGAAAATTGTGGGCAACATCAGCATGGCCGGTTTCTTTTGCGCCGGAGAAATCGGGCCAATTGGCAACACCAACTTTTTGCACGGGCACACGGCCAGTATGGTGCTGTTCAGGCCTGCCGCGCCGGAGCCGCCTGCGTAACATCAACGTATTTGTTAATTTTGCTGAACAAAAAGGGGGACGTTCGATTGAACGTCCCCCTGCATTTTTAAATTACCGCATTGGCAGTTTGAAATACGGCCGCTGTTTACGGCTTACGGAAGGTAGAGCACCTGCCCCACGTAAATCTGGTTGGGGTCGTACAGACCGTTGGCCCCGGCAATGGCCTCGGCAGAGGTGCCGTAGCGCAAGGCAATGGAGTAGAGCGTTTCGCCGGGGGCCACGGTGTGCGTCCCCGCACCGCCGGGAGCCGCGTAAACGTTGTTATCCTGTTGCGGGTAGTAACCGTAGCCACTGCCACCCGGTTGTTGCTGGGCATACGGCTGCTGTTGGTCGAACTGCTGGCCGTAGGGTTGCTGCGCGTACGGCTGTTGTTGGTCGAACTGCTGGCCGTAGGGTTGTTGCTGCGCATACGGCTGCGGCTGCTCGAACTGCTGGCCGTATGGCTGCTGGGCGTATCCGCCATAGGCATTGTTGGCCTGCCCGCCGGGAACAACCAATTGCTGCCCAATTGAGATGACGTAGGGGTAACTCAAGCCATTGGCAGCGGCCAGGGCATCCACTGTGGTGCCGTAGCGCAAGGCAATGCTAAACAGCGTATCGCCGGGGGCAACCATGTGGTAGGCATCGCCGGCGCTGGGAACGTACGGCTGCGGCTGCTGGTACGGCTGGGCATTGGGCTGCTGCTGCACATACGGCTGCTGGCCGTACCCCTGGTCGGCGGGCGCAGTGTTTCCGGCAGGAATGGTGAGCATTTGCCCAATGTTTATCACTTCGCTGGTGAGACCGTTGGCGTAAACCAGAGACTCAACGGTGGTGCCGTAGCGCATGGCAATGCTGAACAACGTATCTCCGGGTTGAACCATGTAGGGTGTTTCGCCAAAACCGGGGGTGTAACTGTCGGTGACGCCGGCCGGCGGGTTGGCGGCTACCGGCCCGCCCAGCGGCAGATTTTCAGACGCGTCTACTACAATCGCTTGCTGCGAAGCGCTCTGTTCCACTGCTGCTTCTTCTGCAGAGGGCACAGAACCTTCGGTAGCAGTGGCAATTTCCTGCGCAGAATCAACGCTCACCGCATCGCCTTGCTGCACGCTCGACGGGTTGGTGGTGGGCGCCACTTTCTCGCCGGCATCTGTAGCGCCTTGCCCGGCGGCAAAGGTAGAATTGGTGGCTGTGGGCTGTACATTAATCACCGTTGGCTCTGCGGATGTGTCGCCCAGCATTTCTGTTTCTGCGCCCAGTGGAGCCAGCGTGGGAGGCAGGTCAGACATGGGGCTGGGTTCGGCGCTGTTATCGGGCCGTTGCAGCGAGCAGCCGGCCAGAATAACGCCCGGAAGCAGGAAGATTAGTAAGGTGAGAAATTTTGGAGTTTTGTGCATTATCGGGCTCCTCCGCAGGTTTTTATAATATCGGTAAGTAGACATAAAGCCTGATTACGTTACATAATATCATACCTGAATTGTTACGTCAAGTTGATTCGGGAATCTCACTTACCCGGTATATTTGGCGAATGACGCATTGCACAAATGAATCACGCCCGGATTTCTGAATTGCGGTCTGCTGGGTTATGATTAGCCCATGTCGCTGCTCAAGCTCCCGCAAAATAAACCCATCACGCTGCGGTTGGCCCGAAATCTGACCCGCAACATCAAGCGCGGTCACCCCTGGGTCTTTGCCGATGCCCTGCGCGATTGCCCGCCCGCGCCGCCCGGCACGCACGCCATTTTGCTGGACAACAAAAAAGGCGCGCCGATTGCCCGCGGCTTTTACAGCGGTACCGGCCCGCTGGCATTCAGGGTATGCACCACCCAACCCGACCAACCCCTCTCAAATGAATGGGCCGAACGCCGCATGACCCGCGCGCTGGGGTTGCGGCAAATGCTGTTCGGTTCCGAGACCACCGGATACCGGCTGTTCAACGGCGAAGGCGATGGCCTGCCCGGCCTGGTCTGCGATGTGTACGGCGACAGCGCCGTCATTCAGTTGGATGGCACTGCCCCCACCGCATTTTGGAACGCCACCGCCATTGGGCGCTGGGTGGCGCATCAACTGAATTTGCGACGGGTGTATCAAAAGGCCCAATCCCGCAAAGTAGGCGGCAGCCGGGCGCTGGTGGGTAGCGTGCCCGCCGCGCCGGTTCCGTTTCTGGAAAACGGCGTTCACTTTACTGTTGATTTGGTTCACGGCCAAAAAACCGGCTTTTTTCTGGACCAGCGAGACAACCGGCAGCAAATTGGTCGCATTGCCGCCGGGCTGGATACGCTCAATGTTTTTGGCTACACCGGCGGCTTTTCGGTGATGGCCGGACTGGGCGGCGCACCGCACGTAACAACCGTTGATCTGGCCGGGCCGGCGCTCAGGGCCGCCGACCACCACTGGCAATTGAACCACCTGCCGGCAGAGCGCCACCAAAGCATCAAAGCCGACGCCTT
>RFJF01000131.1 GCA_003695455.1 Chloroflexota bacterium | reverse complement strand
TTTGTGTTTTTCGCTATAATGAAATGTATTGTTTGACGGCAGGAGGGAAACCGTGAACTTGATATTTGCGTCAGAGAACGTAGAGATTGGCACAATTTTGGTGCAATTGTTTGGCGGGCTGGCTTTATTTCTCTTTGGGATGGACCAAATGACCGATGCCTTAAAAGTAGTAGCCGGCAGCCGAATGAAAGACCTGCTGGCAAAGCTTACGGCCAACCGGTTTTCGGGTGTGTTTGCCGGCACAGTGGTAACGGCCATTATTCAATCTTCATCTGCAACCACAGTGTTGTTGGTGGGGTTTATCTCTGCCGGGTTGATGACACTGCGCCAGTCTATTGGCGTGATGATGGGGGCCGGTATTGGCACAACCCTGACGGTTCAGATAATTGCCTTTAAAATTACGCATTACGCCCTGGTTCCGGTGGCAATTGGTTTTGTGATGATGGCGGTGGCCCGGCGCAAAACCGTTCAACAGTACGGCGTTATGTTAATGGGGCTGGGGCTGATTTTCTTTGGCATGAGTTTAATGAGTGATGCCACCCGTCCGCTGCGCAGTTACCAGCCATTCATTGACTTGATGGATAAATTAGAGAGTCCACTGCTGGGTATTTTGGTAGGTACATTTTTTACGGCTCTCATTCAGAGTTCTGCGGCCACAATTGGCGTAGTCATTGCGTTGGCTTCGCAGGGATTGCTGACCCTGGAGGCCGGTATTGCGCTGACATTTGGAGCCAACATTGGCACTACCATAACCGCTTTGCTGGCCTCAATTGGCCAGCCCCGCGAGGCCGTGCAGTCGGCGGTGCTGCATACATTGTACCGCACCGCCGGGGTTATCATCTGGCTGCCATTTGTGGGAGAATTAGCCACGGCGGTGCGCGTTATTTCGCCCGGCTACCCGGAACTTGAGGGCGCAGCCCGGATTGCCGCCGAAGCCCCCCGCCAAATTGCCAACGCGCATACTGTGTTTAATGTGGGCAATATGCTGGTTTTTATCTGGTTTGTAGACCCTTTGGTCAGGCTGATGAATTGGCTCATCCCGCTCAAACCTGTGTCGGAACCGGCTGTTATGCGCCCCAAATATCTGGATATGTCTCTCATTGAAACGCCGGGGTTGGCGCTGGACCGCGTTCGGCTGGAACTGGGCCGGCTGGGAAACCTGAGCAGCGAGATGGTTCGCGCGGCGCTGCCCAGCATTATTGATGGCAGCCAGGAAGACCTGGCCAATCTGGCAGCCATGGATGACAACGTAGATGCGTTGCACGGCTCGATTGTGACCTATTTGGGGCGTTTGTCTCAGGAGGATTTGTTAAGTCGTGAGGCCGCCCAGCTTTCTGACTATCTGGCTATTGCCAATAATATTGAAAATATTGGCGATATGATTGAAACCAATCTGGTTGAAGCCGGCAGCGAGCGCCTGCGGCAGAATGTGCAAATGAGCCAGTCTACACAGGAAGTGTTGCGGGCGCTGCACCAGAAAGTAGCCTGGTCAGTTGAAACTGCAATGAAGGCCGTGGTTGATGCGGACCGTGATTTGGCAGAACAGGTGATGGCCGCCAAACTCGATGTGAACCGGCTGGCAAACAACGCCAGCCGTCATCTGGCAGACCGCCTGGCCGCCGATGAACCCAACCGTCTGGCGACTTTTCGCATAGAAACAGAAATTATTGAATATCTCAAACGGGTGTACTATTTTGCCAAACGTATTGCCAAAATTACAGATGACGCCGATCTGGTGTACCGGCAGGTTCGGCTTAACCCGGTTAAAAGTGAACTTCCTGTGGGGTAGCCGCACGGCACAAAAAAACGCCAACAGCACAACGTGTGCGGGTGACGTTTGAAAATGGGCGAGGAGGGACTCGAACCCTCACGCCTTGCGGCACCAGATCCTAAGTCTGGCTCGTCTGCCAGTTCCGACACTCGCCCCTGATTTTGGGCAAAATCATACCACCGTCATCGTTGAAAGGCAAGATTTCAGCGGATGTAAATGGGATTGGTGTACACCCAGCCGCGAGTCCAGCCCCAGTACCAGCGGTGCGCTTCGGCGCGGTACACGCCCGGCTGCGCCGCCCGCCACACCAGTTCTGTGCCGGTTTTGGCGGCCACAATAGCGCCGTTTCTGAGCAGGCGCAGTTTGGCCCGGCGCGGGCTGGAAATGCGCAACACAGTCTCTCCGGCAAATGGCAGGTCGTCACCCATCACCGCTTGCTGCCCGCCACCCTCGGCGGTAAAACTGAACCCGCGCGGCGAGGCTACCAGATTGTTGCTAACAAAACAGCGGCCGGCTTTGAGCGCCTCGTAAATTTGTGTTCGGGCCTGTTCAACATTTTGGGCCAGCGGCTCCGGCAGAAGCACGTGGGTGTTCACCGCCCTGAACAGAAATTCATACGGAAAGATAACGCGGGTCAGCCCGCGCCAGGTAATGGGCCAGGCGTGGGCATCGGAGTTGCCAATGGCTACCACTTTTTGGCCGGCGGCCAGCAGTTGGTCCCACCGGGCCAGCATTTCCGGAAATGGCGCGTGCAGAACCCATCGCGGCAGGTGAGACCCCAGCAGGCCGCGCGGAATCGAGCGCATACGCCATTTGGCGTCGGTCATGGCGTTCCAGATTTCCAGGCCGGTAAAACCAGACACCTCCCAATTAACCCAGGGGTACATTTGCGCGGCCTCGGCGTAGCCGGGCCGTTCAATGGGGTGAGCCAGAAAGGTTAACCCGCCGCTGGCATGCGCCGCATCAATGAGGCGTTGGGGGTCGGCGGCGGCGCCGTTCAGGTTGGTACAAACAAACGGGCAGAGCAAATGATTGCACTCCGGCTGGCGGCGCTGGTCGTTGATTTCCTGCCCCATGAGCCGCAGCAGCTTTTTGCCGGTATCCGGGTGCTGAAACCAGCCCTCTTGCCCGTCAACCCAGGTGTTGTGGTCGGTGTAGATAATAAAATCCAGCCCGGCCCGGGCCGCGGCCTCTGCAACCTGGGTGTGGGTGCCTGTGCCGTCTGAAGCGGTGGTGTGCAGGTGCAAATTGCCAACAATTTCAAACACGGTGGGGTAGCTCTCTCTGATTTTAGCTTGATAACAGGGGGATTTTACTCGACGTGCGGGGTAGGTCAAATAAAGTTACTCGGTTGGCACAATAAAGTGGAATGATGCGCCGGGGCCGTTGTTTTGTTCGGCCCAGATTTTTCCGCCGTGGGCTTCAACAATGTGCCGGGCAATAGACAACCCCAAACCGGTGCCGGCCTCTTTGCAGTTGCGGGCTTTGTCTACCTTGTAAAATCGCTCAAAAATACGGGTGAGGTCTTCCGGGGACAAACCCAGCCCGGTATCAGACACCGTAATTTTAACCCAACGGCCGGTTGGTACATCATTTGAGTCATTGCCTTTGATTTTATTGGCAGATACGGTAACGCCGCCCTGGTCTGTAAATTTAATGGCGTTGTGTAGCAGGTTTGAAATTACCCGGCTTATCATCCGGTCATCTACCAGCGCCGACAGATCACCCACCGGGGTCAGCGTGAGCGTCAGTTTTTTGCGGCGGGCTTGCGGTGTAAAACGGTCAACTTCGGCTTCCAGAATTGGTTGCAGGGGGGTGTTTGCCATTTTCAGGGGGACCTTGCCGCTTTCAATAAGCGAGAGATCAAGGACTTCCTGCGCCATTTGGGTGAGCGTATCAACCTGACCGGCAATTTTATTGGTCAGGTCCAGCGCCATTGCCGGATTGTCCAGGCCGCCGTTGAGCAGGGTGTCGGTGAGTAGTTGAATGGAGGCCAGCGGGGTGCGGAGTTCGTGCGAAATGTTGACTACAAAGTCTCGCCGGGCGCGGGCCAGCCGCTGGAGTTTGGTTACATCGTGGATAGCCAGCGCCACGGCCACCGCCTCTTTATTTTCTTTGATGGCCCGGGCATGCACTTCGAGGGCGCGTTCGTTGTAATTTAAGTATTGCGGGGGCATCTTTTCCCCGTCGAGCGTGTAGGCTACCACCTCTTGCAACTGGTGCTGGCGGGTCCAACTCATCAGGGTTGCCCCTTTTTCCGGCTTGCCAAACAGGCGGCGTGCTACCTTGTTGGCGCTGGACACGGTGAAGTCATTTTCAACAATAATAAGTGCCTGCGTAGATGCCGCCAGCAGTTTTTTCCGGCGCGCTTTCACGTCGGTCAATTCCTGTTCTGCATCTGCCAGCCGCTCTTGCAGCAGGTCAGTTTCTGCTTTTTGCCGTTCAAGCTTTTGTTTGAGCCGCCAGTATTGCACAGACAGTGCAATCATTGCCAGCAACAGAACGCCGGCAATCCACCAGCCAATTGTCATTTTCAACACCTCGACAATTTTAGAATATTGTACCCTACATTTGCCAATGTTGAAACAGGCTATTGGGCGCTGTTGTTCATTTCTTTCATACTGCCGGTGATGGTAAAGACAATGCGCTCGCAAATGTTCACAATGCGGTCGCCGGTGCGCTCAAGGTTGTGCGCCACCCAGAGCAGCAACGTGGCCTGATCCATGCGGGTGGGGTCGGCCATAATCAGGGTCAGCAATTCACGGTAGACCTGATTGTACAAATTATCCAGCACGTCATCTTCTTTGGGGATGGCCCGCGCGGTGTCAAGGTCACGGCGTACAAAGGCCTCAAGGGCGCGGTGCAGCATATCGCGGGCGTGTTCAACCATGCGGGGAATATCTACCAGCGGTTTGAGCAGCGGTCCTTCGCCAATCATCAAATTGATGTTGCAGATGCCTTTGGCGTAATCGCCAATGCGTTCCAGTTCGGTGGCAATTTCAAGTATGGCAGCCAGGGTGCGCATGTCGGCGGCAACGGGTTGCTGCAAGGCAATCAGGCTGAGCGTGCTGTTTTCAATGGCAAAGCGTTTTTCATTGACGCGTTCATCGTAGGCAATGAGTCGCCGGGAGCCGTCAAAGTCGCGATTTTTGAGGATTTGCACCGATTCAACCAGCGCTTCTTCAACCATGCTGCCCAGCATGAGCACATCGTCCTGTAATCGTTTCAGGCTTTCTTCAAATCCTTTGCGGATGGTCATGTTTGTTCCTCATATCAAAAGGTAAAGGGTAAAGGATAAAACCAACCTTTTACACCGGGTCTTTATTCACCGTTGCCGGGTTTGTTTGTTACGGCGCAATGGTCCGGTTGCGGTAGGCGTCAAAATCGTCCAGAATTCGCTCATACGGCTCATTGAGCAGGGCAGAGGAGAACATAAAATCTGCCGAGGCGCGGTTACATGCCACCGGAATGTTCCAGACCACGGCCAGCCGCAGCAGGGCTTTGATATCGGGGTCATGGGGCAGGGGTTCCAGCGGGTCCCAAAAGAAAATCAGAAAGTCAATTTCATTTTGGGCAATGCGTGCGCCCACCTGCTGGTCGCCGCCCAGCGGGCCGCTTTGCAGCCGGGTGATTTCAATGCCCAGTTCCGCTTCAAGCAGTTTGCCGGTGGTGCCGGTGGCAAACAACTGGTGCTTTGCCAGCGAATCCCGGTTGAATTTGGCCCAGTCCAGCAAGTCATATTTTTTATTGTCGTGGGCAATCAGCGCAATGCGTTTTTGGGCGCTCATTGGCATAACGGGTTTGTTGCCGTTCATGGGGTGTGTTTCTCCTGAAATTGGCGCAGGTAATCCAGCACCCGCACCCTGATGTCATCCCGCACCTGGCGGAAGACGGCCATTTTTTCTTCCTGGGTGCCGGTAGCATCTGCCGGGTCCGGAAAGCCGATGTGAACTTTTTGGCCTTGCCCCAGCCAGACCGGGCAGTTTTCTGCGGCGTCATTGCACACGGTGATGGCTACATCCAGCGGCGCGTCTTTGAATTCATCGGTGGATTTGCTGCGCCCGCCAGAAATATCAATGCCCAGTTCGGCCATGGCCTTAACGGCCAGCGGGTGAACGTAGCCGGAGGGCCGGGTTCCGGCCGAGTAAGCCTGCCACACATCACCCAAATCATGGTTAATCAGCCCTTCGGCCATTTGGCTGCGGCAAGAGTTGCCGGTGCAGAGAATGAGTACCTGTTTTTTTGGCATGAGTTTTCCTTTTTAGATTCACAGAAGCCGGGCCGGGTCAAAGTTCTGCGGCCATTCGGTGTGCTGGTCAAAGTTGATTTGTTTGAGGCTGGCTTCGTTTAAGTTTGCGCCGCGCAAATTGGCTCCGCTCAGGTTGGCGCGGTCCAACTGTGCGCCTGAAAAGTCGGCATCGCGCAGGTCAGCATTGCGAAGGTTGGCGTTGGTCAGGTTGGCTTCCCGCAGCACGGCCCAGCGCAGGTCGGCGGCTTTGAGGTTGGCTCCGGACAGGTTGGCCCGCTCTAACGTGGCCCAGCCCAAACTGACCCGGTACAGGTTGGCCCCGCTCAG
>RFJF01000130.1 GCA_003695455.1 Chloroflexota bacterium | reverse complement strand
GTCCCACACTTTGTCCTGCCCGTCAAATCTGCGGCCCGGCACATTTTTGATGGCTGCCAGCATTTGCCGGAACTCGCCGCCGACCACAAAAAAGGGAATTCCGCCCACACGCACCCGAATCTGGTCCCGCCGTCCGGCAGATGATTCCGGTTTTTGGGGCGCTGCCGCTGCGGGCGGTGGCGCGAAATCGGGGGGTGGTTCCGGCGGGCGCGCCGCCAGCTCCTCCTCAAACCAGTCCGGCGGCTCAACCGGCGGCGCCGCCGATTCATCATCCCACCAATCGGGAGGTTCGTAGTCCGGTACATTGTCGTCCCACAAAAAATCCGGCTCCTCAAACGGCGGCGGTGCATCAACCGGGCCAAAATCGGGGACTTCCATTTCCGCCGGCGGTGCTTTGGCCAAAATTTTGTCGGCCCCTTCCAGTTGGAAACCGGCGGCCTCAATTTGAGCCTTTACCGTTGCCAGCGCACCGGAAATTTCCCACACTTTGGATTCACCGTCAAAGCGGCGCTCCGGCAGGGCTTTGACCACCGCCAGCATCTCGCGGAATTCGCCGCCGGTTACCAGCAGGGGATGCCCCTGCCACTGCACGCGAATGCGGTCGCCGCCGGGCCGGGGCGCGGCGGGTGGCGAGGCAGGGCCGGGTTCCGGAGCAGGCGCGCCGCCTTCCAGTTGAAATCCGGCGGCCTCCACCTGCCGGGTGATGTCGGCAACCGTGCCGGGCAACTGCCACACTTTGCTGTTGCCGTCGAACCGGCGGCCCGGCAGGGCTTTGACCGCGGCCAGCATTTGCCGGAACTCGCCACCCACCACGCTGAAAACTTGCCCGGCTATTTGTACCTGAATTCTGTCTCTGCGTTGGTTCATTTTGGTCTCTCACGTTTGGTTTTTGAGTCTGCGGTCCGGCCGCGGTTACACAACAATTGGATACAATTCGGCGGCGGCCCGAAAGAGCAGCGTGTGCCGCCGGGCCAGCGCCTGCACATTTTTATCGTAGCCGCCGCCCACCACGGTAGCCACGGGGAACCCCCGGCGCAGGCACGTTTCCAGCACCAGCCGGTCGCGGCGCAGCAGGCCGTCATCGGTCAGCGCCAGTTTGCCCAGCCGGTCGGCGTGGTGCGGGTCAACACCGGCATCGTACAGCACCAAATCAGGCCGGAACATCTCAAGCACGCCGGGCAGCGTGTCTGCCAGCACACGCAGGTAGTCGCCGTCGCCCAACCCCTCTGCCAGCGGCACATCCAGATTGCTCTGCTGCTTGCGGAAGGGAAAGTTTTTCTGGCAGTGCATTGACAGGGTGAAGACGGTGGGGTCGCCGGCAAAAATAGCGGCCGTGCCATCACCCTGATGCACATCCAAATCAACAATCAATATTTTGTGGGCCAGCCCGGCGTGCTGCACATATCGAGCTGCCACAGCCAGGTCATTAAAAATACAGAACCCGGAGCCAAAATTGGCGTGGGCGTGGTGGGTACCGCCGGCGGTGTTGCAGGCCAGGCCGTGGCGCAATGCCAGTTGCGCGGTGAGAATGGTGCCACCCACGGCCATGCGGGTCCGTTTGACCAGATTCTCCGTCCACGGCAGTCCAATGCGGCGAATGGCTTTGGCCGGCAGCGCGCCGTTGCAAAAATCAGCCACGTAATCCGGGGTGTGCACCTGCGTCAGCGCATCAATGGCGGCAATTTGGGGCAAATGAAACTGGTCCGGCGCAGCCAGCCCATCCTGGCACAGCACGTTGTAAATAACCCCAAATTTGGGCATGGGAAAACGGTGTTCCGGCGGCAGCGGGGTCACGTAATCGGGATGGTAAACAATGGGCAGCAACATGGGTTGTTTGTTTAAAAATAAACCAAACCCGCCAACAAAAATACCTCTGCGCCGGGGCGCAGAGGTACGGGTGGTCGGTGCGGGCCGGCGGCTAGTCCCACATGTATTTGTTCCACGCCCGCCGAACTTCCATGTTGGTCAGCGCGGCAATGGCCAGATAGCGCGGGCGTTTGGGTTCGGTGAGCAGGTGCATGTTGGCTTCGGTGGGGGTGCGGTTGCCTTTTCTGCCGTTGCATTTTTTGCAGGCCGTCACCACATTTTCCCACGTAGATTTGCCGCCACGGGATCGGGGCAGAACGTGGTCCAGGGTGAGCTCCTGCCGTACGGGCGTGGCGCCACAATACTGGCAGGTGTAATTATCGCGGGCCAGAATGGTGCGGCGTGTCACGGGCAGCGACATTCGGCGCGGTATTTTGACAAAATAAACCAGTCGAATCACCAACGGCCGGGGAATTTGGAAATTTTCCGCCCGAAGATACGCCTCGGCAGCTTCAATCAGTTCTGCTTTTTCCTTGAGCAGCAGAACCACCGCCCGCTTTACAGAAACAACGCTTAACGGTTCGTAAGTTGCATTTAAAACCAGCACCTGTCCCACAATAGCAATCCTCCTGTGAATACTACAGGGGACCAATTTGGCTGCTATTATAGCAAACTCGTTTTAGAGGGTCAAGCCAAACTTGCCGCGACACCTTAAAATGCGGCCCAAACCACTAAATGTAGATGCTTCATTTTACCAATACACAACATATTGTGTCAAAATTCAACTTCTTCTTGTACCAACAGACACAGACGGGCGCAGCGTTTGTTCAAGCGTGCAGGTTGAATATAATTGGGTCGGTAAAATAATAGTAGACAGGCGCGTGTCTCATGCAGCCCGCCAATATTTGTGTCACTCAAAGGAGAGCAGACAATGAAGAACCACACCATTGAACCCGGCGCAAGAATTGTGACTATTGAGCGCCACATTCTGGACCGCCAGCGCGATTTTCCGGATGCCAGCGGAACCCTGACCCAACTGTTGTACGATATCGCCATTGCCGGCAAACTGATTGCCAGCCACACCACCCGGGCCGGGCTGGCCGATATTCTGGGGCAAACCGGCGCTATCAATGTGCAGGGAGAAGAGGTGCAAAAGCTGGATGTGTACGCCCACCGCACCATGTTTCAATTGAATGACCACACCGGGCGGCTGGCGGTAATGGGTTCAGAGGAAGAGGACGACATCATCCCCATCCCTGCAAAATACCCCACCGGCAAATACGTACTGCTGTTTGACCCGCTTGATGGCTCAAGCAATATTGATGTGAATGTGAGCGTGGGTACCATTTTTGCCATTTTCCGCCGCAAAACCGAATCCGGGCCGGGCACGCTGGAAGATTGTTTGCAACCCGGCAGCGCCATTGTGGCCGCCGGATACATTGTGTACGGGGCCAGCACCATGTTGGTTTACACCACCGGGCAGGGTGTTCACGGCTTCACGCTGGACCCCAGTATCGGCGAGTTTCTGCTCTCGCACCCAAACATCCGGCTGCCGCAAACCCCCAAATATTTCAGCGCCAACCAGGGCTACCACAAACGCTGGAGCAACGGCGTACAGCGTTACACCCGCTGGCTTCAAGGCGAAGACGGCGGCCCGTCGGGGTTGTCACTGCGCTACATTGGCTCGATGGTGGCCGATATTCACCGCAACTTGCTGCGTGGCGGCGTGTTCTACTACCCCGCCGATGCCAAAGCGCCCAACGGCAAATTGCGTCTGCTGTACGAGGCCATTCCCATTGGCTTTTTGATTGAACAGGCCGGCGGCTACGCCTCTGACGGGCGGCAGCCCATCTGCCAGATTCAACCCACCGAACTGCACCAACGCACGCCGGTCTTTATTGGCAACCGCGATCTGGTGGAAAAGGCTGAGGAATATATTGCCAAATATGATGGCTAACCGGCCCAAATGAAAAGCCTCCGGGGAAATCCCCGGAGGCTTTGTCACAGGAGGCCAATCGTGGCAGAGATTAGCGTTTTACAAATTTTACGGCGTCAAAGGCAAGCTGGGTACTGCCAGAACCTTCGCCGGTGTTGTCCTGCAAGGTGACAAATTCGTTGCCACGGGCGTCAAAGTAGTACATCCCCAAACTGACAAATTCATCCTGGTAGCGATTCTGGTCAATAGTGCGCGCGGCCACCCGGCCAAAATGTTGTATGCGATAGGTGGCGCTGCGGCTGGTTGAGCGGTTGGCGGGAATGTAGGCAAACACCTCGTAATTACCGGCAGCCGGCAGCGAGGGCATCCATTTACCCACGCTCACCGCTGTGGTTGAGCGGTTGTACGTCCAGACAAAATCGCCGCCAAAACCGCCGCGCCCGGCATACGGCGAGGGGCCGTACCACATGAAGCCGGGGTCGCTGTTGTCTACAATGGTGGCTTGCTCATTGGGGTCCGGCACGGTGTCGGTGTAATCGCCGGGATCTCCGTCAATGCTGAAGCGGGCCACGGCGTTGCCCACGTGGTCGTAAAATTCTACGCGCAGGGTGCGGAACCCTTCTTTAATCGGCACAATGCCTACTTCGTACGATACTTCCTGGTCAAACCAGGAATCGTAAATGATTTTATCGTCAATGTACACCCGCATCCCGTCGTCATGCTGCACGCGGAACGTGTAGTGCCCGGCTGCCAAATAAATGGAACGCGTCCAACGCACCGAGAAGTTATCGCGCGGCACACGTGGGTGCGGCGAGCCGCTGTTCCAGTCAAAATTAATGGCGCTGTCCTGCCGGGTCATCACCGGGGTGCCGGCCAGATTGCGGTTGCCAAAATATTCACCCTTCCACGCACCCACAATGTCATTTTCGCCACCCAACTGCACCCATTCCATTTGGATGCTGGCCAGGCCGGTGTGTTCAAAATAGGCTACCTGAATTTCGTGGTCGCCGGTGGTATCCAGCCGGATTTTGGCCTTGACCTGTTCTTTGCGGCCAATGCTCCAGGCATCAATAATCAATTTGCCGTCAATCCACACCCGTGCGCCGTCGTCAACGGTCAGCAGAAAAAGGTAGGTTCCCTTCTCAAAATGCATAGTCCGGGTGAAACGCGCCGAAAAATGGTCAACAGGGATTTCCGGCGCGGGCGATCCGTAGCCCCAATCGTGACCAAACCGCGGCTCAAAAATACTGAGCTGGGGCTGGCCCGACAGGTTGGGGTTATCAAAATATTCGGCCCGCCAGCTCAACTTGGTCAGCGGCGCGGCCTGAGATGCCAGCGGAAACGCCGACAAAACGAGCAGAAGAATGATCACTACCCAGAAAGATTTTTTCACGATGAACCTCCTTGGTATTCCAAACGGAATAGTGGGTTGATTGCTGTTGCCCGGGTTATTCTGCCAGGCTGCGCCGCCGAATTGTGGCCGCCACCGCGCTGCCAATGAGCGCCAGCAACACAATCAGGCCAATGACCATCACATACCACACCGATGAATCCTCGCCGTAACCGGTGGCCGGCAGCGGCGTTACGCTGCTGTCCGGAATGGTGTTGGCCGGCGCGGCCATCACCACGCCGCTGCTACCTTTTGCCGGCGCTTGTTCTGCCACCGATTCGGGCGCTTCGGCAACTTCGGTTTGGGCTTGGGCTTCCGGCGCAAATTCATCCGCCGGTTGTTCCGGTGCGGTTTCAGATACGGCAGACGCGTCAGCTTCTGTGGATGCCTCAGCCGCCGGTTCAACCACAGCGGCATTCACTGAGGCGGCTTGCGGAGCCACCGGCGCCTGAAATCCGTCCGGAGCCAGGCCAATCACGCTGATTTCATCCAGGTCAAACACACCGGCGCCGTTATCTGCCCACTTTTTCCAACCGCGAATAAAGATGGTCAGCTTGTCTGTTTTGGCGGTCAGGGTGGCGTCAAAGGTTTGCATTTGGTACGATTGGCCGTCGGCTAAAGTCATGGGTTGTTCGTCCCACGGCAGTTCGCGCCAGGCGTCGTGGTCCAGCAGTTCCCAGGCCACGCCGCCTTCGTCATCCACGGCGTACTGCAAGCGGTAACCATAGTCAGATTTTTCAATGCTGCCTTCCTCGGAGCGAATCAGCCCGTTGATAGTCAGCTTGTACTGCTGGCCGGGCACCACGTTGATGGTCTGGTAAATGCCGGCGTAACGGTCCGGCTCAACGGCATTTTTAATTTCGATGCGCTGCGCGAATTTTCCCCGAAAGACCACCGCGCCCCAATCATCAAAATTCCAGCCTACTACGGCATTGCCGTTGCTAAAACCACCCCAGCCGTACCCAACGCCAAACTCCTCCTGAAAACCGCCTTCAAAACCGCCGTTCACAATCAGGTCCTGAATGTTGGTGCGGCCCCCTTGCGCCGCCGCGTTGCCGGGCAAAACCATCAGAATCACACTAACAACCAGTAGCGCAGCAACCATGCTTTTTGTCATATTAGCACCAAAAATTCTCATAGCACAACCTCCCGTACGGCATTAACCACCGCCACAGGCTACAAAACGCCTACTTTACATCTTCAATTTTACATAACTTTTGCAAACTGTCAATTACTTGTCATAATCCGACAACCTGCGGAGTGCCATATTTAGTATGTGAAATGATGAGCTTGCGCATATATAGGTGCGTTTCAGTCAAAATTGTAATTTGTGCAGGAGAATTGTGTAACCGGGAAGTAGGAATTAGGGATTAGGGAGTAATGGCCTAATCCGTAATCCGTATTCTTTAATTCATTTCCTGTTCGGTTCCGGCTTGTCCGGGTTGGGTTTTTACATCAAAAAAAATTGCAGATGCGTTTGTGGTGAGCGCGTCATTAGTCATTGGTCACTGTGTTGGGGCAAAATTTAATGGAATAAGCAAAGCGGGTTATAATATCGAACTGTTACAAAATGCCGGAAATCGCCGCCAGTCTACGGCACGGCAACGATGGATGAAAACCCGGTAGTCCCGGCATGGGGATGGGCATCGGAATGTCCTACCTACCGTCTACCGTTTACCGTATTCTCACAGGAGTCTCAAATGACACACACCAACGTTAAAGCGGCAGCATCGTCGCGGCAGCCGTTGATTTTGGCCGCCGGCGACCTGCTGGTACTGTTGAGTTTTGTGCTGATTGGCCGCCGCAGCCATGCGCTCTCTACCGCCGATTTTTTTGCCGGGTTGTACACCGCCCTGCCGTTTGTGGTGTGCTGGTTTCTGGTTACGCCGTGGCTGGGGTTGTTCAAGCTTGATGTGGCCTCAAACCTGAGCCGGTTGCTGCCGCGTTTGCTGGTGGGGTGGGCCATTGCCGTACCGCTGGCGCACGTAATGCGCGCCTGGTTGTTGGGCCGGCCCATCCCGCAGGGAATACCGCTCACATTTGTTATTGTTTCACTGAGTTACATTGGATTTGTGATGCTGGCCTGGCGGGTAGGCTACCTGTGGTGGGCCAACCGGCGGCAGCGCAAACAGACAAACAGCGTTACCGAGGCACAACCGTGAGTACCCCCCAACGTCCCTGGTGGTTGTTTGTACATAAGTCGTCGGTGTTGGTTACCAGCATCGAGGACCGTTCCCGGCCCGGCGAGCGGGTGTTTGTCATTCGCGGTGAGCCGGTGGTTAAGGGGCTGGCCTGGCTTACCTGCGGGCCGCTCAGCGCGCTGGCGGTGATTGCCGTACTTACCGGGGTAGCTGTGGCCGTGAACATGCGGGAACTGCCGGGCCTGACCCGTATGCTGTTTGTGGCGGCGTTGTTGGGGCTGCCGGCGCTGGTGTGGGGGCTGACGGTGTTTGTTACCAGCCGGATGTCTGCCCAACACATTCAGGCCATTAAAGAGGCAAACTCTAAAACGTGCGTCATCAAACTGCGGCCAAAAACGGGCCAAATGGCAGTAAAAACCATTTATTCCGACCACGAAGATACGCTCAGTTTTGCAGAAATCCAGCAGGCGCGTGTTGCGCCGGCCATCGGCGCCAAAGACGGCAAAGCCGTGGTGCTGTCGCTGGAAACGGATGACGGGCCGCTGGTGCTGCTGGATGAATCGCTGGGCAGCCACAGTCAAAAAGCCGATCTGGCGCAAGCCATTCAGTCGGCGCTAAAAAAATACGCCCAAAAACAAAATCCCCCCGCAACTGAATGAGGGGGGATTCAGGTTTGGCCGTACTCAGGCATCAAACAATTATTCTTCCAGTTCCACCACAATTTTTCTGCTGATAACCTGCGCCTGAATTTCCTGCATAATGCCCTGAATGGGGGGCGTGACCACCTTTGACACACTGGGCCGAATGGGGGCCAGCATCAGGCCACCTTCGGCAAAGCCGTAACTTTTTTCCACTCCGCCTTCAAACCGGTCTTCAATGACCGCTTCAATAACGTCAATGACCGGCCGGCCCACGTTTTTGATGCGGCTGGTCAGCACTGCTTTGGGCGCCAGATAACTGTGGTCGGCGCCGGTACTGATAATCCACTTGCCAAAATTTTTGGCGGTATCAATGGCGCCCAATCCACAACGCCCGGCTACCTGATAAATAACATCGGCGCCCAGCATATACTGCGTTTCTGCCAGCAAGGCCCCTTTCACCGGGTCGTCAAACTCGCCCACGTAATCAGAAATAAAGCTGATGGACGGGTCAACATTTTTTACGCCCTGCGCAAACCCTAATTCAATCCGCCGCACAATGGGGGTAATGCCGCCGCCCATAAACCCAACAATGCGGGTTTGGGTAACCAGCGCAGCCAGCACGCCCACCACAAAATCGCCCTCGTATTCCCGGTAGGTAGCCGACCAGATATTCGGGCCTTGCCCGGCGTAATCAACCAGGGCAAATTTTTTATTGGGGTACTTGGCGGCAACTTTATTTACCGGTTCTGCGTTGTGATACCCCACCGCAATAATCAAATCAAAATCTGATTTAGCCCAGTTTTCAAGCGATGCGGCGTTCAACTCCGGGCTTTGCCACACAGCGTGTTCAAATTCAATATTGAACATCCGCTGCGCCTCTTCCAGTCCGGCAAACGCAGAGTCATTGAACGATTTATCGCCCAGGCCACCAATGCTCAGCTGTAATCCTACTTTCACGTTGTTGGACATTATTTTATTCCTTACCCGATGATGTCGGGTTGCAAGCCTTGCCGGGCAAGGCAAACCCGCAACCGGCGAGGATGCCGGGATCATTTGATTTTGGCGATCGACTGGAATGCCGCTTGATTACTGCCATTATAACATTCAAGTTTTTTATTGACAATAACCATAATTTCTCACTGCTGAGGAGGCCGGCAAAAATTCTAATATTCCAGAGTGGGTGTGGGGGTAGCCGTGGCCGAGCGCGGCGTTACATTGCGGTACGTGTAGCGGGTAATCACCCAGCCGTCATTCTGCAGAGACAGGGTGTAATCAAACTCCAGGATTTCCTGCGTGGCTTTAGCCGAGCTGCCGTAGGCCCATTTTTCCCGCGTTGACACAATCACTTCATCGGCCCGGCTTTCATCACCAATTTCCGGCGGCAATACATACTCAAAAGATACATCCAGCGGGCGGGCGTACCGGTCATTCAGCCGAATGGCAAACCGCTCAATCACATCCAGCGCCTTGCCCTGCCAGATTTTGCCCAAATTTTCCACGTTGGCATCGGTGGCCTGGGCAATGGCATCGCGCAGCAGTTGGTTGGCCTCATCCACTGCGGCCAGCGCCGCCCGGCGATTTGCCGGGGTCAGCGTGCCGGTTTTGGCTGGGGTGTCCGCGCGGGCTGTGCCGGTGGCTGATACCGCCACAGTGGGTGTGGATGTTGCGTCTGCTTCCGGGCTGTCCGTGGCCGAACGGGTGGCCGTCAACTCGGTGAGTTGGGGCGTGGGGGTATTGGTGGGCAGCACGCGGGTGGCGGTAGGCGAGGGTGGCGGCGTGGCCGAAGCTGTTGGCGGCGCCGGTGTGGGTGTGGGTTCTGATGTGGCAATGGGCGTATCGGCCGGGGTTGGCGTTGGTGTTGGGGCCAATCCAACGTTCGGCGGGGCAACCGGCGTGAGGGCCTGAATGGCAAGCCACACCAGCCCGCTCCACACCAGCAGCCAGATGGCAACGCCCAGCAAAAATACACCTGTCCGGCCCAGCACATTGTAGCCGGAGACATCCAGTGTGACCGGACCCAGCCACTGCCGCTCCTTGATGGCAGCCAGCACCAGCGCCGGGCCAAGAACCACAATAATAACCGGCAAAAACAGAATTAACAGGATGAATCGAAGC
>RFJF01000129.1 GCA_003695455.1 Chloroflexota bacterium | reverse complement strand
TGCCGCCCCACAGCGCGGCCAGCCCCAGTACCGGGAACAAGTAGGCCGGGTGTCCGGCGGGCAGGGCGGCAAACAGGCCGTTGGGCAGGGAGTACACAAAATGGCCGTCCACATTTTGAAATTCGCGGGCAAAAAAGTTGAGGGGATGCCAGCCCAGCAGCCAACTGTGCAGCAGGCTGTCGGGGCGGTGACGGCTGAGCGCCAGTTGCGGCAGAACAATCAGCGCGGCGGCGGCAGGCGCAAATGCCGCGGGCCAGGTTCGCAAACGGCGCCGGGTTATCCGGTACAGGGTGAAACCCGCCAGCGCCGGAGCTGCCAGCAGGTACACCCAGCGCGTAATTATCGCCAGCCCCAGCGCCGCGCCGGCGGCAAAAAAGAGCACGGCGGCAATTCGCGGGGGATTTTGGGGCCGGACGGCGCGGACGGTGAGCCATGCGGCCAGTGTTGCCCACAGCAGAGCCGGGACATCGGCCATGACCACCACCGATGAGAGCAGCGGCTGACCGGCCACTGCCGCAATCAGTGCGGCAGCGAACGCAGCCCGCAATTTTCGCGTAGCGAACAGTGGAGAATCAAACAAATCACGCACCAACAAAAATACCACCAGTGGCAAAAGCGTGCCGCAAAGCAGCGCCGCAAGTTGGGCGGCGGCGGGCGAATCGCCAAAGAGGGTCAAAAAACCGGCGACAAGCAGCGGGAATCCGTTGGGCCAGAAAAAATCGGGGGGCAGGCTGCCGTGGGCAATGGCCCGGGCCTGCTGCAAATAGGCATACGAATCCTGCCCGTACAGGCCATCAAAGTGCCAGCGGGCCACCACCGCCGCCCGAATTGCCAGCGCCAGCAGGCTCGGCAGCCCGGCCAGAATCAAGGTTTGGGTTCGGTCAGAAAGGGTCACGCAGAAAGTATAGCACAATCGGGCCGGTGTTTGACAAATCAGCAGGATTCTCGCATGATGCAGGCGATTTTTGCTATTCACCTGAGTTCGATAATTGGACAGGATTTACAAGATTAACAGGATTTACACTTATTTTTCATCTTGTAAATCCTGTTAATCCTGTCCATTTTAGCAATTCCCGAATTGAGGTTATTCGGAATTTTCAGAATCAGAGGCCGGAATGAAACGTTCACGCCGAAAATCGAGACAGTTCCCGTGGCCGATGCTTGTCATCGGGGTGGTTGCCGTGGCTGCGGTTGCGGTGGCAATTTTCAGGGCCAACGCGCCTGCCGTAACGGAAACGCCGCCTGCGGTTCGGCCCACCGCTACGCCGGTTCAATCTGCCGCCACGCCTGCATCTGCCGCGCCAACAGACACGCCGCCTGCGCCCACCGCAACGCCGGTAACTCGCGTGGAATCACCGCCGCCAACTCCGTCCAGCCCGCCGGCAGAGGTTGCGCCGGTTCAACCGGCGCCGGTGTACACCTACACCATCGTCAACACGTTTCCACATGACCGGGATGCATTTACGCAGGGGTTGATCTATCTGGATGATATTTTTTACGAAGGCACCGGTCTGCACGGGCAATCGAGCCTGCGCAAGGTGAATCCCCAAACCGGAGAAGTCCTGCAAAAAATTGATTTGCCGCAGGAATTTTTTGGCGAGGGCATCACCGTATTTGGCGACCGGCTGTTCCAGTTAACGTGGAAGTCGCGGCGCGGGTTTGTGTACAACAAAAATACGTTTGAAAAAGTGGGGGAATTTGAATACCCCACCGAGGGCTGGGGCATTACCCACGACGGCACGCGGTTGATTATGAGCGACGGGAGTGACACGCTTTATTTTTGGGACCCCGACACGCTGGCGGAAATTGGCCGGGTGCGGGTGCGGGATGAACACGGGCCGGTGGTTCGGCTGAATGAACTGGAGTACATTAACGGCGAGGTATTTGCCAATGTGTGGCAAACCGACAGAATTGCCCGGATTGACCCTGAAACCGGGCAGGTGGTTGGCTGGATTGTGCTGCCCAACCTGCTCAGCGCGGCAGACAGATCGGAGCCGGTGGATGTGCTGAATGGCATTGCCTACGATGCCGCTACCGACCGGTTATTTGTTACCGGCAAGTTTTGGCCCAAGTTGTTTGAAATTCGGCTAAACCTATTGGAATGAAAGAATTGAAGCAAAATCCGGGTTGAGGGAAATTTTCCGGTTCGCGGGGCATCAAACTATCGCCGTCCGGTCTTCGGTGAGCCAGAGGCGCTCGGAAATAGTTTCACGTTCTTTTTCAAGATAGAGGTACAGCAGTTTGATAAAGGCCGCCACAACGACCAAAACCATCAGCCGGGAAACCATTTTTGAGTGGTCTGCCGGTTCATCAGTGGAGTGAGTATCTGTGACGTGCGCCGTTGGTTGGGAGTAATGGTTCAACATTGAATACCCTCCGGAAATTCAGATACGTTTCACCCAATTGTAACCCTGCAATCGGAAATTGTAAAATTGTATTCATTAACATATACCCAAAC
>RFJF01000128.1 GCA_003695455.1 Chloroflexota bacterium | reverse complement strand
CTTGGAGGCACATTTAACGTATGCCAGAAAACGCAGATAACAAAAAGTCTAAAACTACAGAAGAAACTACAGAAATCCAAGAACTCCCAAAGCCTATAAATGATGGCAAAGAGGTTCATACTACGAAAACGACAAAGACACTGGTTGCACCAAAAGGGCAAACCGCCAGAGCAAAATTGGATCCCCTTGTTGAATGTTTTTTTGATCTTGAGATCTCTTACAACGGCAAACAGATTGCCCAGGCATACTTTCACAGCCTCACCGGCGGCGAAATGAGCATCGCTTTGATTGAACACAACGTTGTCTATCAAAGCGGCAACTCGACCACGCTGTACATTCCCGGGCCAACCAGTTTTGAGCCGATCACGTTGTATCAGGGTGTCACCTCTGATATAACCTTTTGGAACTGGTGGACGGACGTAACCAAAGGTAAAAAAGTTCGCCGTAATGCCACCATAAAGGCTTTTGGTGGTTACACAAGGGAAAAGGTACAAGGGGAACAAACAGACCCGCCCCCGCAGATGGCGCAATGGTCACTGGAAAATGTGTGGCCGCTGTCAATCTCGGGCTTTAGTTTTGACCTGGACAGCGACCAGGCATTTATTGCCCAAATTACGTTGGTAGCAGAATCTATAGAACGGAAGAGTTAAAATTATGAGCTTACAAACGGTTTTTGAATTTACCCTGCCGATGGGCTACGTGGATCCGGAAGGTAATCTGCACAAAAAAGGGCAGATGCGCCTGGCCACGGCAATGGACGAAATCGTTCCGTTGAGCGACCCCCGGGTGCAGGCCAATGAAGCCTACATTGTGATCATTTTATTGTCGCGGGTCATCACCCGGCTGGGTACACTAAATCAAATGAACACCGGTGTGATTGAAAACCTGTTTGCCGCCGACCTGGCCTATTTGCAGGAGTTTTATCAGCGCATCAATGAACAGGGGCGCCCGGTTTTGCCGGTGACATGCCCCCACTGCCAGACAGAATTTGAGGTGGATATATCTGATTTGGCGGGGGAATAACCGGCTACCCCCTTGACCGCCTGCACGAGGAGGTAGCCTACGTTGCGTATCACTTTCATTGGCCGCTGAATGAAATTCTGAATCTGGAACACGCCCAGCGCCAGCGGTGGGTCAATGAAATTGCCAATATTAACCGCAGGCTCAATCAGGAAAATTAAACGGAGGAACTTATGATCTTGTCACCACCCGACCGGCCCAAACGGTCTTTTGTGAAAAAATTGCGCCCGTCCGAAAACAGCGGCACAGACCTGGAAAACTACAGCGGTTTGAAGGTGAATGCCATCAACCTGCCCGCCCTGGCCACAGAAATATTTTTGCTGCTCAAGGAAGACATGCGGCTGGAGAGCGAACGGGGAATTTTCGACATCGACCACAGATAACAGGAGGTATTAAATGTCAAAGTCAGAGCTTATTGGTGGCCCTTCCGGCCCAAAAGGGGGGATGGAGAGAAAATTCGGAATCGGAATGGTCGGAAAAATGGCAGCAAAAAATTTAGCGGGGCGAGCAGCCGGGGCCGTGGGCTCAACGCTGGGTCAGATAGGGTTAAATGCGCTTGCCAAGCAAATGGGGGTTCGCTACGACCCGGCCCCGGCCTACCTGTTTATTGTGGAAATGGGCGGTCTGCCTGTTGGTGAGTTTACCGAATGCAGCGGGTTTGAACTGTCTCGTGAGGTGATTGAGCACCGGGAAGGCGGGCGCAACAACTATGTTCACAAACTCCCCGGCCCCGTCACCCATTCCAACCTGATTCTGGCCCGTGGGGTTACTGTTTCCTCGGTATTGTATGACTGGTTCAAAGCGGGTATTTATACCAACTATGTGCGCAAGCTCAATATTTCGGTCACTTTGGGCGCGCCCATGCAAGGGTTGTACACCGACGGTTTGGTCAAGGTCAGACATTGGAATGTCGAAGATGCATTTCCGGTTCGCTGGAAAGGCCCGGAAATGAGCACCTCCAGCACCGAAACCGCCATCGAAGAGATTGAATTGGCCTACCAGACCGTAACGGAGAGCTACATTGAAAAATCTTCTCCGTTCAACCCGTTCGCAATGCTTGTGGCGGGTGATCTTTAAACACAACAGTTAATGAATTTGGACAGACCGGTTTAATTATTGTGAACACCACTCAACAACCTGAAACCGAATCAATGCAGCCCACCGCTCTGGTGCGCGGCCTGACAGCCCGGCTCAAACGCTGGAGCCACCGGGCACTTTCGCCCTGGGTACGGCAGCATTTGCGCGGACGGCGAGCGACAGAATCCGGGGCCGGTGCCAACACAAACGGCATTGGCCGGGCCACGTTGAATGGTCGGCACATCCGGGGATTGTTGAATCGTGTTCGCTCCCGGACATCTCCGGGGCTGCGCGGTAAATCGCCGGCATGGGCGGCGACGCGCT
>RFJF01000127.1 GCA_003695455.1 Chloroflexota bacterium | reverse complement strand
GTGCGGGCGGCGGTATTGAGCAACCGCTTCGATGAAGTATGGGCCGAGGCTTGTAATTCGCCCCTAAACTAAAACACACCCAATAAAACTTTAGTCTTATGTTACTCTGGCGCAGTTGTGTTATAATGTTTTTAACTCCGCCACGCCTCAAAGGATGTGTGTATGCAGCAAAACAAATCGCTCTTTTTTGTCATTATTGGGCTGGCTGTGCTGGCCGTAGTTGGCATGGCAGTTTTTGTTCTGTTTTTTCGGGATTCGATTGACGAAATTTCGGCGCTGCAGGCCGCAACGCCCATTCAGGTAGTGGTTGCCCCCGGCATTAAACCGTGGGTTGACGATGCAGCCCGCAAATTCAACGCCGGGCAAACGAACACTGCCATCACCGTGATTGCCGCCGACGAGCTGGTTCCCGGCACAAAATTCAGGCCGACCGGCCAGCCTCCCTTCCCCGCCGCGTGGCTGGCAGAAGCCGATTTTGTGCCGGCTTTGGCCGCCCGCAACGGATACCGCTTTGACAACCCGCAATCGGTGGCGGGCGCAAATCTGGCCTGGGGCGCGTACACCGACAAACTGGACGCATTTACGCAGGAGTACGGCGAACTGACGTGGGAGAACATTTACCCCAAAGCCACCGGCCCGGACGGTTTCCGGCTGGTGATTGCCTCGCCGCACAGTACGGCCGAGGGACTGGCGGCGCTGGCTTCGGCGGCGGCGGCCCGCGCGGGCAGTAACACCCTCACCGCCGACGACATCGGCAGCGTTGATGCGTGGCTTACCGAAACACTGGGCAACCACAACGCCCAACCCCGCGCCGAGCCGGCCCAGACGCTGGCCTCGGTGCAGGGGCGTTCCATTGGCGATGCCGGTTTGCTCTCTACGGCCTCGTGGCGGGCGGCAAAACTTGACCAGTCAGGCCAGTTCACCGTACTGCTGGCCAGCCCAAACGTGGCGTTCACCTACCCGTTTACCATTTGGGCCGATGCGCCGCCGGACGCGCAAAAAACCGCCGAGGCTTTCCGGCAATTTCTGCTGGCCCCGGAACAGCAGGCCGCGCTGGCCCAATTCGGGTTCGACCCGGCGGGCAGCGCCGGTACCGACTCGGTGCAGCTTGACGGCGATGCCGTCCAGCGGTTGCTCAACTGGGCCAATCGCACCTTCAATTAGCAATGAACAATGAGCAATTACGAATGATCAACCAACGAGGATGACTATGCGAAAATTTAGATTTTTGACATTGTTTTTGTTGCCCGCCCTGCTGGGGCTGGCGTGCAGCGGGATTTTGGGTGATAGCGGCGGCGGCATCGAACTGACCGGCGGCAACAGCGCTGCCAACTGCGCTTCCGGCGCAGTTGAAATTGAAATTATCTACGCCCCGGAATCGGAACTGTATCTGGACGGCGAAATTTACGACGCCATCAACCAATTCAACCGGGCCTACGCCGACGGCAAAAATCCGCTCACCGGCCAACCACTGGCCGACGGCGAAACGCCCATTTGCGTCACAGGCCGGCCCGGTTCATCCGGCAAAATTGCTCAGGCCATCATCAACGCCATCATTGCGCCCAACAACGCAAACGTGGCCCAACCCACCATTTTTTCGCCATCTGTAAGCCACTGGCTGGCGCTGGTCAACTTCCAGACCGGCCGCCAGATTTTTGACCTGGCCGACAGCCCATCCACGGCGCTGGCCCCGGTGGTCATGGCCATTTGGGAAAGCCGGCTGAACGCCATCCGTGAAAAAAGCGGCAGCGATGAAGTGGGCTGGGAAGAACTACTGGCTGTGCTAAACTCGCCCAACGGCTGGGCCGATTACAACATTCCCGGCGAGCGAACCACCGTTTACTACGGCCACACAGACCCGTTTATCAGTTCTACCGCGCTGTCTACCCTCATTTCAGAATTTTACGCCAGCGCCCGCGCCAACAGCAGTTCGCCGGATTTCCGGCGGCTGTCGCTGGAACAGGTCAACGACCCCGCCGTGCAGCAGGGCGTGCGCGACATCGAATCGCTCATCCGGCACTACTCATCGCGCACTACAGAATTTAAAGAATACATTGCCCAGGGGCCAAATTATCTGGATTTTGTGGCGCTGGAAGAAAACGACCTGATTTACATCAACCAGGGCAAAACCAACTACCAGCCGCCGGAAAAACTGGTGGCGCTCTACCCCAAAGAAGGCACATTCTGGCACGAACACCCCTACGCTATTCCCAAAGCCGATTGGGTGACGGATGAACAGCGCGCCGCCGCCAAAGTGTTCACCGAGTATATTCGCAGCAAGCCGGTACAGGAAAAAGTGATGGAAGCCGGATTCCGGCCCGTCAACCCGGATGTGCAGTTGGGGTATCCTATTGTGCCGGAATTGGGAGTGGACCCCAACAAGCCCAGCACCATTCTGGAAGTGCCGGACCCGGATGTAGTGGCGGCGGTGCAATCAAGCTGGCAGTTTGTCAAAAAGCAGGCCGATGTACTGCTGGTGATTGACACCTCTGGCTCAATGCAGGGCGATAAAATTAACCAGGCCCGCGCGGCGGCGCAGGCATTTTTGGATAACATGCCGGCCCAAAACCGGGTGGGGCTGGTTACATTCAGCGACCTGCCGCAGGTGTTCGATTTCAAATCAAACCAGATGATTTATCTGGATGAAAACACGCTTAACTCGGTGCAGGCTATGGCTTCATTTGAAGGGGGACAAAGTTCCATCCGGCCGCAGGTTGACGCGGTAGAAGCCTACGGAGATACCTCGTTGTACGATGCCATCATCCAGTCCATTGAACTGCTCAAAGCCTCGCGCGATGACCAGGATGACCGGATTCAGGCCATTGTGGTACTCAGCGATGGACAGGACACCGCCAGTTACACCTCGCTGCAAAAAGTGGTGGCAGAAATTCAAACCAACCGCGAGGACCGCAACCCGGTCATTGTCATTCCGGTGGCCTACGGCGGCGATGCCGACATCAACGCGCTTAACGGCATTGCCCGCGCCAGCGCCACCCGCGTTCAATCCGGCGACCCGGAAAACATTACCAAAGTGCTTGAAATTATCAGCAGTTACTTCTAGCTGGACTGTGCAGATGGGGCATACGACGATGCCGTATGCCCCATCTGGCAATTACGCGCCCAGCCCCAGCCGGTCCGCCAGCGATTGCGCCGCCTCTTCTGTGGGGACAAAATCTACATTGGCAAACAGCCGCCACACTTCGCGGTGGGTGGTGTCCTCGCCCGGCGCCAGCGTCACCAGCGGCCCCAACGTTTCAAGTTCAATAAATTCCGGGCGGCAGTAACACTCGGTGGAACTGCCAAAATCCGGGTACACTGCCCCGGCGTGGTAATCGGCCTGTTTCACAAACAGCGTGCCACCCACGTGGTAGGCCAGCCAGCCCGCCGGGTTTGGAAATCCCACTTTGAGTACGTCCTGCTGCATATTGGCGTGGATAAAAATAAAACGGTTGCCCCACTGGATGTGTGGGCTTTGCACATCAGTGTAGGGCC
>RFJF01000126.1 GCA_003695455.1 Chloroflexota bacterium | reverse complement strand
GGTTTATCTTTGGGCGAGAGTGCCGGCCGGTCGTTTTGCAGAACCCAGCCGCTCAGCCCGGCCCACAATTCTTCAAAGGGAACGGTAAGCACCACATTTTCAATACCCGGCCCACCCCGCACAAAGTGAATGACCTGTTTTTTTTCAAGGTCAAAGGTAATGAGCGTTACCCGGTCGGCGGGGAGAAATTCTGCAATTTTGCCAACCAGCGCCTGCAAAACATCCGGCAATTCGCTCGCCGCGGTCAGTAATCCGGCAATCTGGTGCAGAGACTGAATGCTGGTCAAAGCACGGTTCAGTTGGCCGGTACGCTGCTCCACCAGCCGGTCGGTGTGGGCCAGCAGGTGTTCCAGTTTATCCTGATTACGGCCCGCCAACCAGGCAATGGCCCCCAGCACCAGCGGCGAAGTTGCCATCAGCCACAACAGCGGATTGCTGACCAGCGCCTGCCACATCCCATTGAGGGTGATAGTTCCGGTTTGTAGCAGAGCAGCCAGCATTGAACCAAACAGCGGAACGAGCAGACCCAGAAGGGCGCCAAACAGCGCGTAACGGGGGGCATATACGGCAGTTGAGTTATCTGTCACTGCGGGCCGCTCCTTTCACGTGAATCTTAAGGTTCATTATAATAGATTGTGCCGTAAATTGGAATATGGCTTTGGTCATAGCGGCGCACAAAATTGAGCAGCAGAAAAAGCTTGTGCTATAATGGGACAATGTTAACGCCATCCAACCGAATTGGGCTGAACGCCCACCTGCTGTCGTTGAGCCAATCGTACCGGGGGGCGGGAATTAGCTGGTACATCACCAATTTGCTCAAAAACTTAAAGCAGGAATCGCCCGCAGAATTTGAGTATACCACTTTTTTGAATGACCGCGCATTTGAGGCGCACAAGTTTGGGCTGCAGGCCCAATTCAGCGCCCTGCCCACCCGGCGGCCGGTCGTTCGTATTTTTTGGGAACAGTTTGTGCAGCCGCTGGCGTTGCGCCGGGCCAACATCAACCTGCTGCACGCGCTGGCATTTGTGGCGCCGGTAGCCGCCCCGTGCCCCTTTGTGGTCACGGTGTATGATCTGAGCTTTATCCGCTACCCGGAGGCGTTCCGTCCGTTCAACCGCTGGTATTTGAGCCGATTTACAGCCCGCACCGTGCGCCGGGCAAAAGCGGTAATCACCATTTCTGAAAGCACCCGGCAAGACGTGATTCGCTTTTTGGGCGCGCCGCCGGAGCGCGTTCACACCATCTACTGCGGCGTTGATTCCGGGTTTCGGCCCCTGCCCGCCGCCGATGTGGCCCGATTCAAATTGGCCCAACACCTGCCGGAGCAGTTTGTGCTGTATCTGGGCACACTGGAACCCCGCAAAAACATTGACGGCCTGATTCAGGCCTACGCCCGCTGGAAACAGCGCGATCCCGGCGCGCCGCCGCTGGTGATTGCCGGCGGCAAAGGCTGGTACACCCGCCACATTTTTGAACTGGTTGAACATTTAAACCTGACGGATTCTATACGTTTTCCCGGCTATGTGCCGCAAGAAACGCTGGCGCTGTGGTATAATTCGGCCACGCTTTTTGTGTACCCCTCTCATTTTGAAGGGTTTGGCCTGCCGGTGCTTGAGGCCATGGCCTGCGGCACACCGGTAATTACCAGTACGGCTGCATCGCTGCCGGAGGTAGCCGGCACAGACGGCACGGCCCGGCTGGTTGACCCACAAAACACAGAGGCGCTGGCCGATGCGCTGGCGGAGGTGGCCGGCAACCCGGAACTGCGGGCCAACATGTCTGCCCTCGGCGTGGCGCGCGCCCGCCGCTTTAGTTGGCAAAAAACGGCCCGGCAGACCGCAGAAATTTACCAG
>RFJF01000010.1 GCA_003695455.1 Chloroflexota bacterium | reverse complement strand
GCCTCCGGGTCAGAGTACAGATTCCAGAGAACAGAATCCAGACGAATAAATATTGTTAGTGTTACACTTACAATAATCGAAAAAACACTTTTTGTCAATAGTACACTAATAGATTTTAAGGTTGACATAGCGGTGCGTTGCGCGGAAGGCAGGAGCCGGTGAGCTGCCAACTACGCAGACCTGGGTAACGTGGTGCGTGTGCTTTGGTGCCTATTGCGTGAACCACCCTCGTTCCGCACTCTGATTTCTGTACTCTGGATTCTGACTACCGCAACAGTTCCGGCAGAACTTCATTCAGCCAGTAGCGAAAGGGGAACAGGTCAATAAACCCAACGTGCCCACCAAATGGCTGGATGCTCAGCGTGAGGTGCGGCGAAACATCGCGCAGCGGGGTAAAATCGGATGCGGGGATGATGGGGTCGTCGTCGGCGGTGATGATGGTTACCGGGCCGGCGAGCGCCGCCATCATGACCGGGGTGACGGTGTAGTGGGCAAAATAGTCGCGGGCATTGGCGTAGGGGGCGTGGTTGCGAATGAAGATTTCGGTCATTGTCATACAGTCCGGTGCGGAAATTTCCGGGGCAAAGTTGTACCGGTTGGGGAATGCCGCCTGTTTGCGGGCCAGCGCCTGCCGCCATTTGCGGCGGAAGTAGCGCCGGTAGAACGGCGAGCGGTCCAGCGCCAGCGTGGCCGTGAGCGGGTCAATCAGCGGGCAAATGCCCACCGTGCGGCCAAAATTGGGGATGGGGGTCTGGCTGTGTTGCCACGCCAGCCGCAGGGCAAAACCGCCGCCCAACGAAATACCCACCACGTGCAGCGGGCGCGCCGGGTCAAGTTGCGCCGCCTGCCGCGCCGCGTCGAACACCTCAGCCAGCCGGTCACTCCGAAACGTGCCGGGGTTGAGCGCCTCAGTGCCACCGTGGTCGCGCAAATTCAGCCGGAACACGCTGAACCCGGCCCGGAACAGCCCTTCGCCCAGCGCCTGCATGTAAAACGCGCGCGAATCGCCCAGCCAACCGTGCAGTAACAGCACCGTCCCCCGCGAACTCTCCGGCTGCGGGGCGTAAAATGCCCGCAGGCGCACGCCGGCGCCGGTGGTCAACGTCATTTCCCGCGAGGCGGCGTTCAGCGCCACGGCGCTGAATCTTCGGGCGCTGGAGTAGATGGTTTGAAAATGGCGGTTGCGGGCCAGCGGGTGAGGCGCAAATTTCGGGTCGGGGGGCATCGGGCTTATTTTCTCCCAAAAGCGGCCCACAGCCCGCCGCCAATGCTCAGCGCAAAACCGGCCGCCGTCAGCCACCAGCCCCAACCCGGCGTCACCCGCGAGTGGTACGCATTTTCAATGCCGGGCTGTACCAGCGCAAATTGCCGGAAGGCCAGCGCCAGCGCCGTCGCCCCGGCCAATGCCAGCGCCACCGCCAGCCATTTCAGCGGCAGGCCGCGCAGCAGCGGCGCAACCAGCGCCAGCCCCACGGCCAGCCCCGCCAGCAGGGTTTGGGTGCGAAACTCCGCCGCCATCAAAATGGCCGGCGTCCACACCGGCGAAAGCGCCGCCAGCGCCAGCGGAATCACCGCCAGCCGCAGCAACCAGCGCCACCAGCGCGGCAGGCCCAGCGCCCGGTTTTCAACCAGTACCGGCAGGGCCAGCATTGCCACAAACAACGGCAGTAAAAAATGAAGCCGCTGCACCTGAATTTGAGCGGTGCGCACTTCGGCCAGAAACTTCACAAACTCGGCCAGCCCCGGCGCGGTCAGTTGCAGCGCCACCGCCTGCCGCCACACCCACGGCGCAAACGCCCCGCCGATGCCCGCCAGCAGCAGTCCGCCGCTTGCCAGCCAGCCGGCCAAGGTGTGCTTTGTGTTAAGCCCTGAAACAGGTTTCTCCAAAATAGTGATACTACTCATTAAATGTCCTGGCCGTGCTTACTCAAACACAATCACACCGCGAGCCACGTTGCCGGTGAGCATGTCGGCGTAGGCTTCGTTGATTTGTTCAAGCGGGTAGGTTTGCGAAACCAGCCGGTCCAGGTCGAGCTTGCCCTGCCGGTACAGGCTGACAATCAGCGGAAAATCGCGGGCGGTGTTAGCCGAGCCGTAGTAACTGCCGGTGATGGTTTTTTCCTGCCGGCCGATGATGGCCCCGGGCAGGTTGGTGGTGCTGCCCATCGGCGAGAGGCCGACCAGCGTCAGCCTGCCGCCGGGACGGGTGGCGGCAAATTCCTGCTCCTGCACCACCGGAATGCCGATGGCCTCAAACACAGAATCTGCGCCGCGCCCATCGGTCAGCCCGCGAATAGCCTCGACCACGTGTTTGCCGGCCAGCAGGGTGTTGGTAGCGCCAAATTGGCGGGCCAGCCGGCATTTGACTTCGGTGCGGTCCACAACGATGATTTTGCCCGCGCCGGCCAACTTGGCGGCCATGATGATGTTCAGCCCCACGCCGCCTGCGCCAAAGACGGCCACGTTGCTGCCGGGTTTAACCGGCGAGGTGTTGAGCACGGCCCCCACGCCGGTGGTCACGGCGCAGCCAATCAGTGCGCCAATGGACGGTGGAACGTCTTTGCTCAGCGGCACGCAGCATTGTTGCGGTACCACGGTGTATTCGGCAAAACAGGCCGTGGCGCTGAAATGGTACACGGTTTCTCCGTCTTTTGACAGGCGGGTGGTGCCGTCCATCATTGTGCCGGCCCAGATCGGTTCGACGTATGTTTCACACAGGCTGGGGCGGTCTTGCAGGCAGTAGAAACAGCTTCCGCAGTTGGGCGCCCAGTTGAGGGCCACCGGGTCGCCGGGGGAAAGGTGAGACACGCCCGGCCCCACGGCCTCTACCACGCCCGCGCCTTCGTGGCCGGGCACCACCGGCAGAGCGTGTTGGGTGTCGCCGGTCACCAGATGCCAGTCGCTGTGGCACACGCCGGCGGCGGCCATTTTGACCAGCACTTCGCCGGCCTGCGGCGGTTGCAAATCGAGCGTTTCAATTTTAAACGGGCTGTTGGGTTGGTACAGAACTGCGGCTTTGATTTTCATGATATTCTCCATTGAAATCAGGCGGATGGCGAATAGCGAATGGCGGATGTGCGAGCGCGACTCTGCGAATCTGCAACCTTTTACTCCTTACTCCCCTATTCCCTACTTCATTTGATTCCTGATTTAATCACGAAAATTGAAAAAAGGCGAATATTCCCCCAAAAATTACGGCACAAATCCGCTGGGTACAAACCGGGTTGGGGCGATGGCGGCGTGGCCGGTTTGCTCCTCGAATTTTTGAATTTTGCCAAAAATTTTCTGCACCGCTTTCTGCACCGAATCGTAATCAAATGT
>RFJF01000125.1 GCA_003695455.1 Chloroflexota bacterium | reverse complement strand
TCAAACGCTTGTACTTTGTGCAAGAAAATTCTAACCACAGATTACACAGATTTTTAATTTTTTATCCGAGAAATTTGTGTAATCTGTGGTTCATTTCCCATTTCTAATTCCGGCTTGTCCGGGTTAGGTTGATTGTGAGTTATTTTGCATTATATCTTCACAATTTGGAAATGCAAGCGAATTAAACCTCAAGCACCACCACGCCGGTGAGCGCGTCGGTGCCTTTGATGGACATCACGGCTCGTCCTTTGCCGGTGCGCGCCGATTTGGTCAGCGCGCGGGCGTAGACGGTTTTGCTGTTTTTCTTTTTGGAAATAAACATCACCCGGTTGCTCAAATTAACCACGTGAGCGGCGGTGGCCGGCCCGGTATCTTTGGACATCGGCAGGGCAATGACCCCCTGCCCGTAGCGCCCCTGTTTGGGGAACTGCTCCACGTCTATCCGTTTGCCCCAGCCGTTTTCGGTGATAATCATCAACTCACCGCGAGGTTTGAGTACGCCGCCGCCCACCAGTTGGTCGCCTTTGGCCAGTTTCATGCCCCACACGCCGGCGGCGGGCAGGCCCATAGTCCGTACCTCTTCTTCTGTAAAGCGAATACCCTGCCCGCGCGCGCTGACCAGCATCACTTCGCCATCGCCGGGGGTGGCAAAGGCTGCACACAGCGAATCGCCCTTTTCAAGGCCCATTACGGTGGCTTCGCTGCCGCGCACGTCGGCCAGGTCTGCCAGCGTCACCCGCTTGACCCGTCCCTGCGCCGAAACCAGAAACAGGCAGCCGGAGGGCGGCTCGCTGCTGTGGGGTAGAGTGATGCCGGCAACCACCGGCGCGGAGAAGCCGCTGCTGAATTCTTTGAGCGAAGGGCCGTTGCCAGGGGCGCTGCCTTTGGGAATTTGGTGCATCGGAATGATGAGCGCCTGCCCGTCGGCGGTGAACAGGTACAGGGTGTCGCGGGTGTTGGCCGGCAGGGCCGCCACCAGCGGGTCTTTCTGGCGGCCCCGGGCCGGGTCCAGTCCCTGTTCGGCGGGCCAGTGACACACGGCGCCACTTTCGGTGACGGCTACTACCACGTCTTCGGCGGGAACCAGATCGCGGGCGGTGGTCACGGCGTCGGCGTCGGCGGGGCGGTCCACAATCAGTGTGCGGCGCGGATTGCCGTATTTTGCCTTGATTTCGGCCAACTCTTTTTTGATGACCTCAAGTATTTTCTTTTTAGATTTGAGCAGCGTTTCCAGAATTTTAATGGTTTTGAGCAGCTCGTTGTATTCGGTCTCTATTTTTTTGCGTTCCAGCGCGGCCAGCCGGCGCAGGGGCATATCCAGAATGGCCGTGGCCTGCACCTCGCTGAGTTTGAAATTTTTACGCAGATTGTTGCGCGCCGTATCTGCCGTGCGGGAACTGCGAATGGTTTTGATGATGTCATCCAGATTGGCCAGCGCAATACGCAGCCCTTCCAGAATATGGGCCCGCTGTTTGGCCTTTTCCAGCTCAAATTTGGTGCGGCGGGTGATGATGTCAAGCCGGTGTTTGATGAAAAGTTGCAGCGCCCGTTTGAGCGGCAGCATACGCGGTTCGCCGTCAACCAGGGCCAGCATGTTGATGCTGAACGTGCTTTGCAGGGCCGTCATTTTGAACATGCGCTTGAGTACGGTGCGGGGTTTCACGGTGCGGGTCAACTCGATGACCAGCCGCATACCCTGCCGGTCCGATTCGTCCCGCAGGTCGGCCAGCCCTTCCAGTTTGCCGTCGCGGGCCAGGTCGGCAATTTTTTCGGTGAGGTTGGCCTTGTTTGTCTGGTAGGGCAGTTCGGTGATGACCAGCCGGTGGCGGTTGCGGCTCATCTCTTCGATGTGAACTTTGGCCTGCACCGTGACCCGCCCTTTGCCCACGGCGTAGGCGGCGCGGATGACGT
>RFJF01000124.1 GCA_003695455.1 Chloroflexota bacterium | reverse complement strand
TCCTGCCAGTCGTGCCGGTCTTCAACCAGCAGCACCCGCGGCCGGCCCAGCGCCGATTCGGCGGGCGGCGGGGTGAGTGTTTTTTCGGGGATGGACAACACTGGCGGCTGGTTGGCCGGCTGGGGGCGCGGCTGCCCCACCAGCGAATCAACCAGTTGCGAAAAGGCCCGCGAATCCCATTTTTCTTTGAACAGAATGGGCGCGCCGGGGTAAAGCCGGTCCAGGGTAATTTCCATATCGTGCGTGAGCGAGCCGGTGAGAATAATCACCGGCAGGCCCGGCTGGGAGTCTTTGATTTTCTGGATTACGCTCAGGCCATCGCGGTTGAAACGGTTGGCCATATCCAGCACCGGGTCTACCACGGCCAGGTTGAACGGCGTGCCGTCGAGCGCGGCCAGCGCCGCCTGGTAATTGGTGGCGGCGTGCGGGGTGTGTCCATGCTGCTCCAGCGTTGAACACAGAATATCCTGCCAGTCGGCCCGGTCTTCTACTACCAGAATTGTGTTGTGTTGTTCAGCCATGTGTGTCTCCTTCAAAACAGGGGTCAGGGATTGATCGAATGGCGAATGGTGAATGGTGAATGGTGAATAGCGAATGTTGGCTTTATCACCTTGTCACCCTGCCCACCTGCTAGCCTGTTGCTTGCTACTCTGCTACTCTGCTACTCTGCTACCCTGCTTCCCTGCTACTTTGCCATTTCTACCGGCGGTAATTTTACAGTGAACGTGGTGCCGTGTTCGGTGCTGGTAAAATTAATTTGCCCGTTGAACTGGTGGATAAATGTTTCAACCAGCCACAGACCAATGCCCAACCCGCCGTTTTTGCCCGACACCCCCGGGTTGAAAATGCGTTCCCGGATTTCCGGCGGAATGCCCGGCCCGTTGTCGGCGATGGTGATTTCGGCCCAGCCGTCTGCGTTGCGGTGGGTGGTCAGTTCAATCTCGCCGCCGGTGCCGGCCATCACCTGAATAGCGTTAGACAGCAGATTGTGAAAAACCGCTTCCAGCCGCTCGGAATTTGCCTCAACCGGCGGCACGTTTTTGCCGTACGTAGGAAGCAGATGAACGTTGTCAGGCCACCAGCAGCTTTTTACCGCCGCAGCCAGGCACCGGTGCACATCAACGGGAGCCACCGCAACCTGTTCAAGCGGGCCGGTCATGTTGCTCATCAACCGCAGCGCCTCTTCTGTATTTTTTAGAATTTGGGTGATGGCTTTGGCGTGTTCTGCCAGCGTTGCCTGCGGCGTGTCTTGCAGCGCGTACTCCAGCGAGAGCGCCCATGCCCGGATAGCGCCCACTACGTTATTCATGGTGTGGGCCATATCCAGAATTATGGCTGCCATTGCGCCGCGTGTTTCGGCGGCAATGCGGCGCTGCTGCTCATCAGACAGGCGCCGGTAGGCCTGCACACGTTCGTCAAACAGGCGGGCGTTGTGCAGGGCAATGGCCGCCCACTTGGTCAGCGCCACCAGCAGCGATTGGTGGGTTTCTGTGAATTGCTGGCCGCCGGTTTTGTTCAGCACCTCTACCACGCCAATTATCTGCCCCTCAACCTTGAGCGGCACGCACAGAATTGAGTGCGCCTGGTAGCCGGTTTCCACGGCAATTTGCCGCAGGTGGCGCGCATCGCTTTGCGTATTGTTGACCAGCGCCGGCTGGTCGTGGGTGGCAACCCAGCCGGCAATGCCCTGCCACGGTGCGGGCAGCCGGATATCGGCGTCTCCACGGGTTGAATACCGGAGCACCAGCTCGTTGGTTTCTTCATCAATCAAAAAAACAGAGGTCAGTTCTGTTTGCAGCAGGGCGTTTACCCCTTCGATGATGACCCGCAGTACGTGGTCCAGTTCAAGGCTGCTGGTCAGCAGCCCGCCAATCTCGTTGAGGTATTTCAGGTGGATGGTTTGTTCCTGCGCCTGCATGTGGATGATAGCGTTTTGCGTGGCCAGCCCAATGATGCGCGAAATACCGCTGAGCAGGCTGATTTCTTCCAGCGAGTAACTGTGCGGGGTGGAAGAAAAGATGAGCAGGCCGCCGCTGACGTTGCCGTTCACCTCGATGGGGGTCAGCGTCAGGGCGGCCACGCCGGCTGCTGCCAGGTTGCCGGCCAGCTCTGCCGGCGCGGGGTGGGCCGTGTCTACCATCAGTATATCATCGCCGGCGGGCAGCCAGTTTGAAAACAGGTGGCCGGCCAGTTGCGACAGTTGAGCTTGTGGGGGTGACTCAAACCCTGGTTCGCGGAAAATCCGGGTGGAGAGTAAGTTGGTTTGGGTGGGAGGGTGAACCATTGAAATGGCGGCCGCGCCAATTTTCAGCGCCGAGCCGGTTTGCGCCAATCCCTCGGTTAAAATTTTGTGCAGGTCCAGCGTGCTGCTCAGTTTGAGCATGATTTCATTGAGCGCACGTAACTGGCGCGCCTGCCGGGCTTCGTGAAACAGGCGGGCGTTTTCAATGGCAATGGTGGCCGAGGCCGCAAACGCCGACAGCAGGGTGATATCGCTTTGGTCAAAACGGTGCGGGCTTTTTTTGTTGAGCGCCTCCAGCACGCCAACTGTGCGGCCATCCATTTGCAACGGCACGCACAACAGCGATTGCGTGACAAAACCGGTTTCAACCTCGCCAAACCAGCGGGTGTCGGCCAGTACATCGTTCACAAACAGAGGTTCGCCGTGCGACATAACCCAACCGGCAATGCCTTCGTCTTTTTTGAGCCGGGTGGGGAACTTGACCCGCCGGCCCTGGTGGACCGAGGTGGCAAATTCCAGATACGATGCTGTTTCATCCAGCAGCAGCACAGAACTGGCTTCTACGTTCAACATGCGGGTCACTTCGGTCACAATCCGGGTGAGCACTTCATTCAGGTCCAGCACTTTGACTACGCTGCGGCTCAACTCGTTGAGTTGGGTCAGTTCATCAATCTGGCGCTGGTGCTGGCGGGCGCGGTGAATGGCCTGCGCCGCCTGGCTGGCAAACGCATCCAGAAAATCCAGTTCATCCTGTCCAAATACAGATTTGCGGGGGTGGTCAATGTAAATCAGCCCTACCGGGCGTGATTGCGTTTTAAGCGGCACAGCCAGCACCGAGCGCACACTTTTGAATTGCAGCGTGTCGCGGCTGGTGCGGCCTTCGTAGCGCTGGTCTGTGGGCAGGTCCAGTACCAGCCGGGTTTCGCCCTGTTTGAGTACGTCGGTGATGACGGTGGTGCTGACAAATTTGAGAATGCGTTCCAAATCCTTCTTTTCCAACTCATCGCCGCGTACCGCGGCCACCTGTTGCGGCGCATCCTGCTGGCTATCGGCCAGTAGCAGCAGGCCGCGCCGGCCGCCGGTCAGGTTGAGCGCCCGGTCAATTACAAACTCCAGCAGGTCCGGCAAATCCACCACAGAATTCATCCGCCGAATGAGTTCGTACAGACTTTTGAGCCGTTCGAGCGGCATATTTTGTTCGGGGGCCAGCACGGTTCTTTTGTTCATAACGTCAATCGTCAATTAAATCTCCAGCGACAGGCCATCGTGGGCCACCAGAATTTCGCAGCCGGAGTAACCGGGGTGGCGGCGTTCAAGGTAGGCTTCGGCCTGCTCCTTGCCGCGCCACACTTTTTCGTCATCGCTGGATGGATCGTGGTGAAACAGCGCCAGCCGTTTAACGTTGGCCCTAAAGGCAAGTTCAGCGCCCATCATAGGGGTGCTGTGTCCCCAGTTGAGTTTGTCCAGCACCTCGGTTAAATTATACTGGGCGTCAAAAATAAGCAGGTCCGCGTTGCGGAAAAACTCAACGTAGTTTTCTGTACTTTTGGGGTCAACCCGTTTGTATTCGGCGTCAGATGCGCAAACCAGGCAGGATTGGCCGTCGTCAATTCGATAGCCGTAATTGATTCCGGGGTGAGACAGACGTACCGGCTGCACACGGAATGGCCCAATCTGGTGCCACGTATTTTCGCGGAGCAGGTTAAATTCAATCTGGGCCATCATTTGTGACAGCGGCACCGGAAAGAAAATGGGATTTTGTTGCTGCGCCAGCCGGTCGGGCAGGTCCGGGTAAGGGCTGTGTACTGTAAATTGATTGCCCGGCACCAGCGCCGGCAGAAAAAAGGGCCAACCCTGAATGTGGTCCCAGTGGGTGTGCGTTATCAGAACATCGGCGTGGCGCTGCCCCCGGTCAAATCCGCGGGCCAGCAGGTCATTCCCCAGCAGGCGAATACCGGAACCGGCATCAATAATCAGAATATGCTCGCCGGAGCGCACCTCGATGCAGGTGGTGTTGCTGCCGGCCGTTCCCTGCACAGCAAACGGCAGCCGGTCAATGTAGTGTTTCAGCGTAGCCGGGTCTTCAAGATTTAGCCCGGCGGCGCCTTCCAGCGCCCGGCGAATTTTGTGCCTGATTTCCTGTGCTGAAACCCCGGCGGGGATTGAGCCTCGAGTGCCCCAGAATTTTACAAACATAGCGTCTATCCGATGTTACAAAACTTAATTGGCGGCGTGGTTCACATATCCCGGAGAACAGCTTTACACATTGACCTGTTTTATTGGGCCCGTACGTGTTCCGTGAGTCAAAAATTACACGCAATACGCAACACGCAGGTCACAGAAAATGGTCGGAATTGGTAAAGATGGCACATTGTGCAAATGAACCACGCCTAATTGGCTGATTGTGCCCTTATTTTACTTTATTGACGTTGCAGAAAACTTGCAGCCGCCGGATGTGGGGTAATCCTACCACACGCATACAAACCCTTCAATAGCCGAAATTACCTGCTAAAAGCGGCCCCGGTACTCGTCAGCCGGATATTTGCGGTTGTTCTTGGCCATTTTGTTGGCAATGATAGCCGGGATGTCAAGCTCCAGCACATCGGCCAGGCTGATGCAGTAGACCAGCACGTCGGCCAGTTCCTCGGCAATGGCTTGCCGCATCTGCGAATCGCGTTGGGGCAGGTTGGCGGCTTCTTCCACAGTGAGCCATTGGAAATGTTCCATCAATTCCGCCGCTTCAATGGCAATGGACATGCTCAGGTTTTTGGGTGAATGGAATTGTCGCCAGTTGCGCTCATCTCTGAATTCAGTGACAAGCTTTTGCAGTTCGGCCAGCGATGTGGGTTTTTGAGATGACATTTCACGCTCCTGTGGTGGGTCAATACCGGTATAAATTTGTGAACCTTAAAATTTTACCTGAATTGTTGGTAAATTCACAAAACTGGTTTAAAAAGAGACTCCCCCGGCGATGTCTGTTTGGTACACTGGCTACAAAATCAACGTAATCTGTGGCGGGCGTGCAGGTGACGGGCGGCACGTTGCAGAGTTGCCGCCTCTGCCCCCGGCTCTTGATGTCTGATTTTGGAGGAGATTGCCTATGGCTACCTGGCTCGATGAACATCGTGGTGTGGTGTTTGGGGCGCTGTCGGTGATTGCCGTTGCCGGCGCGGGGCTGTTTTACTGGCGGCAGCCGGCGCAAACACCCATCGAAATTATCCCCGCCGAAACTGCCGCGCCCACGGCAACGGCCACAACCCCGCCGGCCAATACGCCAACACCCGCGCCGGTGCGTATCTACATTTCCGGCGCGGTGGCGCAGGCCGATGTCTATTTTTTGCCGGCGGGCAGCATTATCAAGGATGCGGTAGATGCCGCCGGCGGGTTTACTGCCGACGCCGACCCGGACCGCATCAACCTGGCGCTGGAATTGCAGGACCAGCAACACATCCACGTGCCGCACATTGGCGAGGAGAATCCGCCGCCACCCGTAGAGGGGCGCAGCGCCGCGCCGGTGAGCGCGCCGGTACGGGGTGGCGCATCCGGCGGCGGCCCCGTCAACCTGAACACCGCTACGCCGGAAGAGCTGGATTCGCTGCCGGGTATTGGGCCGGCAATCGCCCAACGTATCATTGAGTACCGGGAATCGGTGGGCGGCTTTTCGTCCATCGAACAAATTCAGCAGGTCAGCGGCATTGGCCCGGCCACATTCGCCAAAATTGCAGATTTTATCACGGTTGAGTAGCGCGGTTTGCACTGCAAATGATTAGCAACTCTGGTTTAATTATGTTACAATTGAGGTTCACGGCTCAACTCAATTGCCAAATAATTTGCAGGTGCAGCGATGGATTCAATCAAGCGCATATATTTAACCTGGCACGATGTTGACAAAATTATCAACACCCTGACCCCCCGGCTCATGGGCTACAATTACGATATTGTGCTGGCCATTACCCGTGGCGGCATTGTTCCGGCGGCCATTTTTGCCGAGCGGCTCAACATTTTGCAGGTGTTGGTGGCCTCGGTGGATTTTTACGAGGATGAGGAACACGATCTGGATTGGCCGGTTTTTATGCAATTCCCCGCTGACAGCGCCCTGCGCGGCAAACAGGTGCTCATTGTGGATGATATTTGGGACCGGGGCAAACAGGTGGTCAACGTGACCGAGCGCGTAAATCAGGCCGGCGGGCGGCCATTTTCGGTGGTGCTGCATTACAAACCCCACCGCTCCCGATTCCCCGATAAATCGCCCGACTTTTTTGGCGTGGAAACCTCCGACTGGATTATTTATCCGTGGGAAGTGGAACGCGGCGTAGTAGGAACGTAAAAATGCGATTTTTAATTACCGGCGGTGCGGGGTTTATTGGCGCGGCGCTGGCTAACACGCTGGTGCGGCGCGGTCACGCCGTGCGGGTGCTCGATGATTTGAGCAGCGGCGATGCCGCCCGGCTGGATACAACCGTCAATTTTACCCGCGGCGACGTGGAGGACAAACCAAAAATGTGGCGGCTGCTGGACGGCGTGGACTGCGTGGTGCATCTGGCGGCGCGGGTGTCGGTGCCGGAATCGGTGCTCTACCCCCGCGAGTACAACCGCACCAACGTTAGCGGCACGGTAGCCATGATGGAAGCCATGCGCGATGCCGGAATCAAGCGGGTGGTGCTGGCGTCATCCGGGGCGGTG
>RFJF01000123.1 GCA_003695455.1 Chloroflexota bacterium | reverse complement strand
TACGCCAAAATTGCCGGGCTGGATTATAAAGACGCGATTGCCATAGGTTACGGCGTGGCCTCCAAAAACCATTCCATTACCCTGGCCTTGAGCCTGACCGCGTTTGGCGGCCTGGCTGTTTTACCACCCGCTTTTGCACCGGTGGTTCAAATACCGTTAATGCTTATCATTTTGAAAACCTCACCCTGGCTGCAAAAGCAATTCACTTATCATAAACATGTTGGATCTCCGGTTCAGGAAGAGGGAGGCGTATAATGTTCAAAAAAATCTTATGGGCCACCGATTTTTCTGAACACGCTCGCCATGCCGGACAGCAGGCGCTTAAATGTGCCCAATGTACCGCAGGGACAGTACATGCTTTAACCGTGATAGACCCTGATGACCTGCCCTTGATTTTAACCGGTGTGCCTGACCCGTTTATTAGCCAGGCACAAGAGGAAAACCTGGAGCAGCAATTGGAGCAGGTATATGAACAGCAAGTACTCAATCATTTGGAGCAAGAAGTACAGATGCTGCGCGACGCGGGCATAAATGTAGAGACACATTTGCGTGTGGGCTTGCCCTGGCGGCAGATTATCCGCGTCGCCCGCGACCTGGACGTGTCATTAATTGTTATTGGTTCGCATGGCAAACGCAGCCTTGAAGAGTTATTACTGGGCAGTACTGTGGAGCGTGTTACCCGGCAAGCTCCGTGCCCCGTGCTGGTGGTGCGGTGAGCAAGAGTTGTTAAACTTTTTGGATCTGGGGCAGTTTATTTGAGAACGTTGCCCGGCGAAGGGAGTCATTGAACTGCCCCGTGTCCCGGTTAAGCGGCTGGTTGAAAAATATAAGCTATAAGGAGCATATATCAGATGTAAGGAGCGTATCAAAAATGAAAACTGATGAAACAACCATCGATTCAACCGCAGCCCATTCTCTAACCTTTCTCCAAAATTTACTGGGCGATTACCACCCGCGCAATTTTGCTGTACGATTGTGGGACGGAACCTGTTGGCCCGCCGAAACCGGCGACCCTCGCGTAACGCTGATACTTAATCACCCCGGCGCGCTGCGGCGAATGTTTCACGACACCACCGGCCTGTCGGCGGGAGAAAGTTATATTTATGACGATTTCGACATCGAAGGCGACATCGAAAGTATCTTTCCCGTGGTTGACTACCTTGCCAGCCTGGACCTGAATCTGGCTACTCGTCTGCGGATGGGGTGGGATTTGCTTCACCTGCCCAAAGACAGGCCGCAAACCGAAGACAGGCGGCAGGCTGCCGTTCTGAACGGAGATGCGCATAGTATCCATCGCGATCGACAGGCTGTAACCTACCACTACAATGTGTCCAACGATTTTTACGCGCTCTGGCTCGATAAGCGGATGGTCTACTCTTGCGCCTATTTTAGCCAGCCGGACGAAGACCTGGACACGGCCCAGGAACGCAAGCTGGACTACATCTGCCGGAAACTGCGCTTGCGCCCCGGCGACCGCCTGCTCGACATCGGTTGTGGTTGGGGCGGATTGGTCATCCATGCCGCCAAACATTACGGTGTAGAGGCCCTGGGTATCACCTTGAGCCGTCCCCAGGTGGAGTGGGCCACCGAAGCGATAAAACGGGCCGGGCTGAGCGACCGTTGTCGGGTGGAAGAACGGGACTACCGGGAATTGGATGGCGCTGAGCCTTTTGACAAACTGGTCAGCGTGGGCATGTTTGAACACGTGGGCGAGGCCTTGTTGCCGGTTTACTTTAAGCAGGCGTGGCAACTGCTGCGACCCGGTGGCGTTTTTCTGAACCACGGCATCGCCCGCCGAGCCACCGATCCCCGCCCTAAAGGCCCCACCTTTACCGACCGTTACGTCTTTCCCGATGGTGAACTGGTTCCCATCCACGTCACCCTTCGTCACGCCGAAGAGGCCGGCTTTGAAGTGCGCGATGTAGAGAGTCTGCGCGAGCATTACGCCCTGACCCTGCGCCATTGGGTACGCCGTTTGGAAACCAACTACAAAGCGGTGCGGCAGGTGGTGGATGAACCAACCTACCGCGTGTGGCGGCTCTTTATGTCTGGCTCGGCGCACGGCTTCAGCACGGGGCCTTTGAACGTTTACCAGACCTTGCTGTCCAGGCCAGACCACGGTAATAGCCGTTTGCCGCTGACCCGGCAAGATTGGTACCGGTAATCTGACCGGGGTGCAAAAAACAAAGGCGCGCAATCAGCGTGCGGCTGGTCCAAATTTACCGGCATATTGATAATCTGGAGGATATACTGAATGCCATCAAAAAAACACCCTTCCGCCGGAGCAAAACGCCCTCGCACAAAACTTTGGCAAATGGCCTTGCCGGGCATCGTCCTGATTTTGGTAGGGCTTATTTTGACGGTCAAGGCCTACCGGGCGTCTGTTCCCTCCGAAGCAGGGTCTGCTGTCTCCATCAAAACTGCCACCGAAGTGGCCGATGCTACGCCAAACATCTTCCTGGATGCCGTGACCAACGAGCCCAAAAAGGTTACACCTGTCGCCAATGTAGCGCCGGAAGCCCAACTGGATCAACATTTGGCGGCAGGTCGCCCTGTTTTGGCCTTCTTCCATTCCAACGATTGCGTGCAGTGTGTCAAAATGATAGCGGTGGTTGAGCAGGTTTACCCGGACTTTGCCGATACGGTGGCCCTGGTCGATGTGAACGTGTACGACCATCAAAATCAGAACTTGCTGCGCCGGGCCGGTATCCGGGCTATCCCAACCATGATTTTTATCGACGCTGACGGACACGGTCAGGGGGTTATCGGTTTGATGGAGCCAGATGCCTTCCGTAACCAGTTGCAACAGATTAGCGGGGAGTAGGCCTATGCCATTTGATTCGCTCGACCCGACCTTGTTGCAAGCCGGTTCGTTGCTGGCATATCTACTGGTTTTTTTGGGGGGCATTGTCACCAGTATTGGCCCTTGCAATGTGGCGATGATTCCGCTGGTAGTAGGGTATGTGGGCGGCTCCGCCCATCTGTCCCGTGGCCGTAGTTTTACGCTGTCGCTGGCCTTTGCCGTGGGGCTGGCTATCACCTTTATGCTGCTGGGCGTGGTGGCTGCCTTGGTGGGCGGCTTGATTGGCGGCACGTCGCGGGTATGGTATTACGTGGTGGCCGCGGTTTGTCTGGTGATTGGTCTGCACATTTGGGGGGCCATCAGCCTGCCGCAACTGACCGGCCTGAACCGCCTGCGCGGGAAAATATCGCTGAAAGGCGTTCCCGGCGCGCTGGCGCTGGGGTTGATTTCCGGGCTGGTGGCCTCGCAGTGCGCCACGCCGGTACTGGCTGCCATTCTCACGTATGTGATGGCCCAACAAGAGGCCCTGCTTTACGGCGCGGCGCTGCTGTTTGTGTACGCCCTGGGGCGAGGAGTGCCGGTGGTGCTGGCCGGTACATTTACCGGCGTGGTCAAGCAATTGCAAGCCTTTGGCCGCTGGTCGCCCATTATCGAAAAAGCCAGCGGTGTTATCATTGTGGGGGTTGGTTTGTATTTTTTGTGGATTGCCTGAATTGAGACATCGAAAGGAGTTTAACAAAATGCGTTTGTCCCTTCTTTTTCTGGGAACATTGGCCGGATTATGGTTTGCGTTTACGCCCGGCTCATCACCCGCGGCGACGGCTACCCCGCGGCCCACTCCCACCATCAAAGCCTGCCATATTTGCGACGAAGAAATTATCCCGCCGGCGACTCCCACCCCTGCCGAGGCCGCAGCCACTGAAAAGGGAGAGGCTGTAGTCCACGCGGTGCTGTTTTGGATGGCAACCTGTCCCCACTGCCATTATGTGCTTGATGAAGTACTGCCGCCGCTGGAGCAAAAATATGGCGACCGATTACAGATTCGTTTGATTGAAGTGAATAGTGAAGAAGCGTGGAACCAACTGGTACAGGTAGGGGCTGCCATGGGGTTTTCGCCTGACCAACTAGGCGTGCCGTTTTTGGTTATTGGCGATAAAGCGCTCATTGGTTCCGCCCAGATACCAGACGAGTTACCCGGCTTGATCGAACAGTATCTGGCTACCGGTGGGGTGGATTATCCCAACCTGCCAGGCCTGAGCCAATCGCCACCGACAGCTACGCCTATGCCAACCCTCACGCCGGCGATAGACCCGGTAGCAGTAGCCAGTTGTTCACCGGCTACCCCCTGCGCCGAAGAAGAACCGCCGGAAAAATCCGCCACCCCGGCGGCGATGATGGCTCGTTTAACAACCGATGTGCCAGAAGAATCGCCAACAGTTGCTCCCTCAATGGTGTCTCCGCGGCCCAATGGTTTTGGACTGGCTATCGGCATTATGGCAGGTATGGTAGTGGCGTTGGCTTATGTGGGCGTTATCACCGTACGGGGTTTTGATAACACAGCTGCTTATCCAGCCGCGGCATGGTTTGATGCAGTCATTCCGGTGCTGGCAATCATCGGGTTGGGCGTGGCCGTGTATCTGGCTTACGTGGAAACGCAGGCCGTGGCGGCAGTGTGCGGCCCGGTGGGTGATTGCAACGCGGTACAGGCCAGCCCTTACGCCAAATTGTTTGGCATCCTGCCGGTGGGCGTGTTGGGCGTGCTGGGCTATGCGGCCATCCTGGCCGCATGGGTGTGGGGGCGCTTTGGCTCCGGCCGGCTGGCTGGTTACGTGTCGTTAGCCATCTTTGGAATGGCTTTGTTCGGGACGCTGTTTTCGTTGTACCTGACCTATCTGGAGCCGTTTGTCATTGGCGCGGTGTGCATCTGGTGTCTCACGTCGGCGGTAATTATCACCTTGCTGATGTTGTTTAGTTTTAAGCCTGCCTTGCGGGTAATGCGCCCGCCTCACTGAAAGGTTGAAGTCCTATGAAAAAGATGCTCTCAATTCCCCTGGATGACGATGAAATTGTCGAACTGTACCGTATTTTGATTGACAAGGACCCGGACGGGGCGTTGGAGTTTTTGCAAAAACACGTCAAAGGATACGCACGCGACTTGCTGGAAGGCGGGTGAAAGGTCATCATCGACGTGCCCGGTGCGGGTCTGACGCAAGTCAAAGGCAATCTATTCAAAAAACAATCACGGTAACAAATTTGCAATTGAAAAAGGAGATTGGTATGCTTGATGCAACGACCGAAACTACAGGGATGGATACCCAGTCTGTGGATGAGGCGCTGCTCCGGCTGGCCGGACAGCTCAAGAGCCAACCGGCGTTTGTTGCGTTGGTCAACGCCTATCGCAATCTGGAAGCCGATACGGATGCCCAAAACCTGTTACAGGAGGCCCGTACTTTACAAAGCCAGCTTTATTTTTCCTGGAGCGACAAAGACCAGGCCCGGCTCAATGAACTGGTTGCCGCGCTAAACCAGACCCCTTCGATAATAGCCTACCATCGCGCCGAACAGGAATTACGGGTCTTGTTTCAGGCGGTGGACGCCGTCATCAGCGAGGCCGCGGGCGTCGAATTTGCCCTCAATGCAAAGCGTAGCTGCTGTGGAGGATAAGCTTATGTTATCTCAAGAACTCGAACAGGCCGCCCGGATTTTTGGCCGCAGCTTGCGCCAGCATAAAGCTGTGCAGCGTTACCTTGAAGCCCAGGCCCGTCTTGACGCCGACCCCAGCGTTAGAGACCTGGATGAGCGATTCAGAACTTTATACCAGGAACTGGGCGACCGGCAACGCGCTGGCGAACGGTTAACGCCTCACGAATTAAATGAGTTTTACGCCCTCCGAAGCCAGGTTCAAGAAAACCAACTTATTGCCGACCGGGATAACGCCTTAAATGAGGTCAAGGAGTATTTCATTGTGGTTGGATTGCAGTTCAACCAGGCTCTGGGCATCGATTTTGTGACCCTGGCAACATCGTAACATCCTGCGCGCCGTGGCTGGAGACAATGCGCCAACGGCTCGCGGCGCGCTGAAAGGAGCGCCTTGATGTCGAATGGCCTGCCGCCGCCGGAAATTATCATCCTGCCCGCAACAGGTTGCCGCCGCAGCCGGAAAGTGCTTGAATACCTGGAAACGCACCACATTCCGTTTACCCGTATCGACCTGGAATCGACCCGCGGGCGGGAGTTGGCCGCCCAATACAATCTCAAAGCTTCACCCGGCATTCTGGTCAACGAGAAAAGCATCAACCCTTTTGACCTGCTGGTCCAACCCACCTGTCAGATAGATGAATCTGCCGCGCAAGCCATTTTCAGACAAGGGGGCTAAAAACACCGCAACAACAGCGGAGGTGAAGAAAAATGTGTGAAGCCATCGTGTATCTGGAGGAAAACGGCGAACGCAAGAAACTGATGGATAACGTCTCGCGTATTGAACGAAACGGCGACTATCTGGTGCTGAGGAAGTTTCTTGAACCACCGCTGACCGTCCGCGCCGCCATTCGCGAAATCGACATGCACAAGCACATCGTCATCCTG
>RFJF01000122.1 GCA_003695455.1 Chloroflexota bacterium | reverse complement strand
GTTGGACCAGACTCTCAAAAAAGTGAATATCATCCTGGCTGAAATCTGAATAGCGGCGGCTGACCACCATCAGGCCAATGGTGCCTTTGGCGGCAGTCAGCGGGCCGCACAGCAGTCGTTCGTCGGCAGCGTAGGGGATGCCGGGGCAGTCAACCGTGGAATTGATGGCTGTGGCGTGCCCGTGCGTAACCGCTTTGCCAAACACGCCGCTGCCCACGGTGAGTGTGACCTGGCTGATTTCATTGGCCAGCGGCCCCACGGCCAGCACGGGTTTGAGCGTTTTGTTATCTTTTTCCAGCAGGTAAATTTGGCAGTTGTCGCCAAACATCAGGCTTTTGCCCTGCTCAATCACCTTCTCCAGCACAGTTTGCAAATCCAGTTGGCCGGAAATGGCGCGGTTGGCCTCGAGCAGAATTCGCAAATCCTGGTTAATTTGCAAATCGTTCTGGCTGATGGCGTGGGTTTGTTCCATGACCTGGGTAGCCACAATGCAAATGTCAATTGTGCCATCTGAATCTGGAAAGTGGTGCCGGATGGGGTAGACGTGCACCAGCAGCCAGCTATCGGGCAGGTTGCCCAGCGAATATTGGGGAATGACAAACGGTTGCTGCACCGCGCGGGCGTGGTCAAGCACATCTTTCAGGCGGCTCAGGTCTGCGGCGTGCAGCGGGAGTTCATCTACCCGCCGGTCGAGTGCATCGGCCTGGGCTATGCCAAACAGTGATTCGGCGGTTTTGTTCCATGCTTTTACCCGGTTGTCGCGGCCAATAACCTGAAATGCCAGGTCAGATTTATCGCGGTTAATCTGCCGGAACAGCGACGGACCAATTACGGGCGAAGATTGCGCCGCCTGTTGCAGGCCGGCCAGCCGGCGGCCCAGCACCAGTAACCCGGCCGGCGATACCGGCACAAAATCTACGGCCCCCGCGGCAAGCGCCCGTTGCAAATTTTCGTCGGTGCCGGCCAACCCTTCGGCCAGCAAAACAATTGGCGCGTCCGGGTACAAGCGAGAAAGGCGTTCCAACGGGCCGGCAGCGTCATTGCCCAGCAAATTCAGGTTCAGCAGAATAACATCCGCAGGCGCGTGTTCCCGTTCGGCTTCGTCCACAGACCGGGTAATGGATAACCGGTAGTGGTCAAGCTGGCGGCCTAATTCGGTAACAATTTGAGCGGTGATTGTAATCTGGTCTTCGATTAACAGAATAGCGTAGTGGTTCATTTTTGTTGCTGGAAATGATGTGCCGTTAACAATCCCTATAATACCACAAAAACTGTAATTTTGTTGGCAAAAAATTAGTATTTTTGGTGGGGGTGAGCCTGGAGGTGGTATTGTGTTAAACGGTGGTGCAGGAGGTTAGTTGCTAATTGTTAATAATTAACCGTTAACAATTAATTGTTTTCACTCATAGTGAACCACTAAATGTTGGGGTTGAATTTGCCTTCTGCACAACATATTGTGGAATTTGCTAAAAATTCCGGGTTGACGTTTTGCAGGCAACTGCCGTGGTGCTATAATCTTATTATGGTGAGTGCTAAAATTCCACGGCGTGTGTTTTTAAAGAGTTTGGGGATTATGTTTGTGGCTACCGGCTGCACAAGCGATGTGTTGAGCCTGGTTTCCGAGCCAACCGCCACGCCCCGGCCAACACCTACCCCCACGCCGCTGCCCCGCGCCGATTCGTTGGTGCAGGCCTACCTCTCGGCCTGGGAGCGCGGCGATTACCCCGCCATGTACAATTTGCTCACCCCTGCCTCGCAACGCCAAATTGATTTTGATTCCTTTCAGATTGCCTACCAGGATGCGCTCAATCGGGCCACGGTAACGCAGGTTGGCACGCAAATCTACTCGCTGTTGCACGATGGCCCGCAGGCCGCCGCCACATTTCAATCGCGCTGGCAAACGGCCCGTTTTGGTGAAATTGTGGCCGATAATCAGATGCATCTGGCCTTTGACCAGGGCCGTTGGGGGGTGGTGTGGCAGCGCACCCTGATTTTGCCCCAACTTGGGCAGGATGTTACCCTGGCATTTCTGGGCGAACAGCCTACCCGCGGCAACATTTACGACAGCAACTTTCACGCGCTGGCTACGCAGGGTGAACTGGTGACTGTGGGGGTGGTGCCGCAATTTGTCACCGATGAGCCGGCGATGCTGTCGTTGGTTAACCGGCTGACCGGCGTGGAACCGGCTGCCATCAAGGAAAAAATGGCCGCCGCCCGCCCCGACTGGTTTGTGCCCATTGCCGACATTACCTTTGAGGCCAGCCTTGAAAACGATGACCTGCTCAACCAGACCGGCGGCATTGAGCGCCGCTCCAGAACCGTGCGCACCTACTCCGGCAGCGATTCCGCGGCCCACATCATCGGTTTTATGGGCAGTATTCCCGCCGAACTGAAAGAGCAGTACACGGCGCAGGGCTACACCGGCGATGAACTGGTGGGCCTGAGCGGCGTTGAGGCCTGGGCCGAGCCGGAGTTGGCCGGGCAGCGCGGCGGGCGGCTGGTCACCGTTACGTCCGGGCCAAACCCGCAGGTGTTGTCTGAACTATCCACCGTGGGTTCCCGGGCCGGCAGCAGCGTCTACCTGACGCTGGACTCTGAATTTCAGGTGCAGGTTGAACAGTTACTGGGGCCGCGCAAAGGCGCAATTGTGGTGATGGAGCCGCACAACGGCGCCATTTTTGCCATGGCCCGGTACCCC
>RFJF01000121.1 GCA_003695455.1 Chloroflexota bacterium | reverse complement strand
TATTCCCGATATTCTGGAATTACCCAAGTTGATTGAAGTGCAGCTCGAGTCCTTTAAAAATTTCCGTAATGAAGGACTGGGTGAACTTTTGCAGGAAATCTCGCCGATTGTCAGTTTTAACAAAAATCTTGAATTACACTTTTTAGATTATCGGTTTGAAGAACCAAAGTACGATGAAAATGAATGCCGCGAGCGTGATATTACCTTTGCCAGCCCGTTGTGGGTAAAAATCCGGCTGGTCAACAAAGAGACCGGTGAAATTCAGGAGCAGGAAGTCTTTATGGGTGACTTTCCGCTGATGACCCGCAACGGGACGTTTGTGATTAACGGTGCCGAGCGGGTAGTTGTATCGCAGTTAATTCGTTCGCCGGGTGTCTATTTTACGGTAGAAGAAGACCGGGCCACCGGACGCCGGCTGGCGTTTGCCAAAATGATTCCCAACCGCGGCGCGTGGCTGGAGTTTGAAACCTCCAAGCGTGATTTGATTTCGGTGAAGGTGGACCGCAAACGAAAACTGCCGGTATCGGTGTTGCTGCGGGCCATTCAGATTGACGCGCTGGACGAGGAAGAAATCAAACCGGCCATGAAAGACCCGGCCGTTACGCTGGAAAAAGGTCTTGGCACTGACGAACAGTTGCTCGATTTGTTTGCAGACGTGGATACTGACCCTGAACACGCCTTTATCCCGGCCAGCATTGAAAAAGACCCCACCAAAAACGTGAACGAAGCGCTGCTTGAGTTCTACAAAAAACTGCGCCCCGGCGACCCCCCCACCATTGATAACGCCGTATCATTTTTGCAGTCGCTGCTGTTTTCATCGCGGCGGTATGATTTGAGCAAGGTTGGGCGCTACAAAATGAATCGGCGGCTGGGGCTGGATATTCCCATTGAACACCGCACACTGACCATTAAAGATTTGGTCAGCGTAGTAGCCCGGATGATCAACATTAACAACGGCAAAATTGACCCGGACGACATTGACCACCTGGGCAACCGGCGGGTAAAAACCGTGGGCGAACTGATTCAGAATCAGCTTCGCATTGGCTTTTTGCGCATGGAACGCGTGGTTCGTGAACGCATGTCTATCCGCGACCCCGAACAACTGTCGCCGATGTCGCTGGTCAACATTCGGCCGGTGGTGGCCGCCACCCGCGAATTTTTTGGTGGCAGCCAGCTTTCGCAATTTATGGATCAGACCAACCCGCTGTCTGAACTGACCCACAAACGCACGTTGAGCGCGCTGGGCCCCGGCGGCCTGCGCCGCGAACGCGCCGGCTTTGACGTGCGAGACGTTCACCACAGCCACTACGGCCGCATTTGCCCCATTGAAACGCCCGAAGGTCCCAACATCGGCTTGATTGGCCGGCTGGCGGCCTACAGCCGGGTGAATGAATACGGGTTCATTGAAACGCCCTATCGCAAAGTAGTAAATGCTGTTGCGGCAGACAACGTAGATTTGCTCATCAACAGTACGCTCCGGGCCGATGTGAAAGACCCCAAAAGCGGCGAAGTTATTGTGCCCAAAGGCACGCTGATTGATGAAGATACAGCCATTAAAATTGCCGAACTCGATTTGCCGGCGCCGGTGCTCATTCGGGCCAAAGTGACTGACACCATCGAATACCTGTCGGCTGATGATGAAGATAACTACATTATTGCCCAGGCCCACGCCGCCATTAACGAGCATTGGGAATTTGTGAATGATCGTGTGTCGGTGCGCCAGCACCAGACCTTCTCGCTTGAACCCACCGACCGGGTTGACTACATGGACGTATCACCCAAACAAATTGTGGGCATCAGCGCCGCGCTCATTCCGTTTCTTGAACACGATGACGCCAACCGGGCCTTGATGGGCTCTAACATGCAGCGGCAGGCTGTGCCGCTAATCCGCCCCGAGGCGGCGATGGTTGGCACCGGCATGGAATATCACGCCGCGGTTGACTCCGGGCAGGTTATTGTGGCCGAAAACGCCGGTGAAGTCATCAGCGCCACCGGTGGCAAAATTGTGGTGCGAGAAGAAGACGGTACCGAACGCGGATACTCGCTGCGCAAATTCAATCGCTCTAACCAGTCTACCTGTATTGACCAGCGTCCTATTGTGCGCAAAGGTGAATTTGTAGAAGCCGGCCAGGTGATGGCCGACTCAAGTTCAACCGATATGGGCGAACTGGCGCTGGGGCAAAACGTGCTGGTGGCGTTTCTCAGTTGGGAAGGCGGCAACTACGAAGACGCCATTCTCATCAGCGAAGAACTGGTGCGCGAGGATAAATTTACATCTATCCACATTGAAAAGCACGAAATTGAAGCCCGCGATACCAAACTTGGGCCGGAAGAAATCACGCGCGACATCCCCAACGTGGGCGAAGATGCGTTGAAGGACCTTGACGAAATGGGCGTGATTCGGGTTGGGGCAGAAGTTGGCCCCGGCGATATTCTGGTGGGCAAAATTACCCCCAAAGGCGAAACCGAACTGACGCCGGAAGAAAAGCTGCTGCGCGCCATTTTTGGCGAAAAGGCCCGCGAGGTCAAAGATTCCAGCCTGCGCCTGCCGCCGGGTGAAAAAGGCATTGTGGTTGATGTCAAAGAATACTCCCGCGAAGAACACCGCGATTTGCCGACCGGCGTGGATAAAATGGTACGGGTGATGGTAGCCCAACGCCGTAAAATTACCGAAGGCGATAAAATGGCCGGTAAGCACGGCAACAAGGGCGTTATTTCAAAAGTTGTGCCCATTGAAGATATGCCCTTCCTTGAAGACGGCACGCCGGTGCAGATTGTACTCAACCCGCTGGGTGTGCCGGCCCGTATGAATATCGGCCAGATTTTGGAAACGCACCTGGGTTGGGCCGCTTCCCGATTGGGTTTTCGGGCCATCAGCTCTGTGTTTGACGGCGCAGAAGAAGATGAAATTGCCGCCGAGTTGTCTCGCGCATGGCTCATGGACTACGTTTGGCAAACCGTAACCGATAAAACCTGGGCATGGGTTGCCGAACAAGGGTACGAGGAAGACGAACTGGAAGACGAAACCGAAGCCCGCACCATGTATTTGAGCGAATGGCTTGAAGAAGTAGGCATTCCGTTTGACGAAGAAAAGCTGGCAACCGACATTGTGTATGCTCGCCGTACTGCGCTGCGGGCCTGGATGACCGAACGCGGGTATGATTTTGATTTTCTGCTGTCGTTTGAAGGGCAGCGTCGCCCGCGTGAAATTGGCCTGAAAGCCCGCGAAGCAGTTCGGCTGGTGGGTCTGCGGGAATGGTTGATTGCCATGCAAGAGCGATTGTCGCGGGTTGCCGACGGCCGGAACTCAAAAACACTGGACGGTCTGGACATCAGCGCCCTGCCCGATGAAGAGCTTGATGCCGTTGCCTTGCGTGTTTCCCGTGAAATGCGGGTTCCCATGCCTACCGCCGGTAAAGTTGTGCTGCACGATGGCAAAACCGGCACACCGTTTGACCGGCCCGTAACCGTGGGCATTGTAAATATGCTCAAACTGGCCCACCTGGTAGAAGACAAAGTTCACGCCCGGTCAACCGGCCCGTACAGTCTGGTTACCCAGCAGCCGCTGGGTGGTAAAGCCCAGTTTGGCGGCCAGCGGTTTGGTGAGATGGAAGTGTGGGCGCTGGAAGCCTACGGCGCAGCCCATACCCTGCAGGAAATGCTCACCGTAAAAAGCGACGACGTGGTAGGCCGTGTAAAAACCTACGAGGCAATTGTAAAGGGCGAACCGATTCAGGACCCCGGCCTGCCGGAGAGCTTCCGGGTGTTGGTCAAAGAATTGCAATCGCTGGGGCTGTCTGTTGAGGTCATCTCTGACAGCGAAGAAAAAATGACCTTTGGCAAAGAAGAGCAGCGAGAGCGGCTGCCAAAACTCGGGCTTGGTTTGGGTATTCCCGGCGGGGCCCGGTAGCTGGAATTTTGCAAAATTTACGCCGCTTGGCACATTGAATTTAGGCAATTTTCAGAAAAACTTTTCATTATCAAAATGAAATATTTTCGGGAAGCCGCCCAGTAATTGCGTGGAAACCTATATTTAGTAGAGGAGAGAACACACAACCCAATATGTAGCGGGTGAATCTGCCAGAAGCAGTTTTTGGACGTCAAATAATTACCTGAAAAAGCCGAACAACCCATTTGACTCCACACCCGTAGTGTGATATACTCTCTCTTTGTGTGTGGGTACCATACCTAACGGGAAAAGCGCCTGAAGAGTAGCCTCCCGGCCCACCAAATACAGTTGTATACTTTTGCGAGGCCATCAAAATATTGCGTTTTGGTGGCCTCGTCTACTGCCTGAGAGCAGTGAAAATGCAGACTGGAAGAATGTAATCTGTACAGAGGAGTGTTTCCTTGCCAACCATTAATCAACTTGTCCGCAAAGGACGAAAAGCAAAGAAATCAAAAACCAAAGCGCCGGCATTACGTTTTACCTTTAATGCGTTGAAAGGGCGCATGTTGCCCAGCAGTGGATCTCCGCAAAAACGCGGCGTTTGCACGCAAGTGCGTACCATGACCCCCAAAAAGCCAAACTCGGCGCTGCGGAAAATTGCCCGTGTGCGTCTGACCAACGGAATTGAAGTGTCGGCATATATTGGCGGCGAAGGTCACAGCTTGCAGGAACACTCGGTGGTGCTTGTGCGGGGTGGTCGTGTAAAAGACTTGCCCGGCGTGCGTTACCACGTTGTGCGTGGCGCGCTCGATTCCACCGGCGTTGACGCCAAACGTCGCGGGCGTTCCAAATATGGCGCCAAGCGTCCCAAAAAATAGAAGGGTAACCAGAGCCGAACTTCTTCGGTGCACATAAATTCAGGTAATCTTTGATAAATCAGGAAAAATCATGGCAAGAAGAAACAGAGCGCCAAAACGATACATTGAGCCCGACCTGAAATACAACAGTGAGTTAGTGGCTCGCTTCATTAATAAATTGATGAGAAACGGCAAAAAAACCCTGGCCGCTACAATATTTTATGATGCGCTTGATATTGCTGAACAGCGCACCAAAAAACCCGGCATTGAGGTTTTTGAGCAGGCTATTAGAAACGCCACCCCGCAAATCGAGGTTCGGCCCCGCCGTGTGGGTGGCGCCACTTACCAGGTTCCGCTGGAAGTGCGGCCCGAACGCCGCCGCAGTTTGGCAATTCGCTGGCTGGTGAGCACGGCCCGGACGCGTTCCGGGAAATCCATGGCAGAAAAATTGGCCGCCGAATTGATGGACGCGGCCAATAACCAGGGTGCTACCGTGAAAAAACGGGAAGATACCCATCGTATGGCAGAGGCCAACCGGGCCTTTGCGCACTATCGCTGGTAAATTAAAAAAAGGGTCACGGGGCGGCATTGAGTTTATTTGCCGGAACCCGGCCCGTTGTTTTGACTTTTGCTGCGTTACTCAAAGGCGTAGTGACCTGAGTGAAGTCCAAAACTCTTGCACCTCTTTATCTGATAAGAGTTTTGGATTTTTCATTGCATTAGTGCAAAGTTGCACCGGCGTGTCTAGTTTGATTAAGTGAGAGATTTTAGCAATGGCACGTAAGTATCCGTTAGAAAAAACAAGAAATATTGGGATTATTGCCCACATTGACGCCGGTAAAACAACGGTCACCGAGCGCATACTGTTCTACACGCAAAAAATTCATCGCATTGGTGAAGTTCACGATGGCGCAGCCACCATGGACTGGATGGAACAGGAGCAGGAGCGCGGAATTACCATTACTTCTGCTGCTACCACCTGCGAGTGGAACAAGCATCAGATTAACATTATTGACACCCCCGGCCACATTGATTTTACGGCAGAAGTACAGCGCTCGTTGCGCGTGCTGGATGGCGGCGTTGTGGTTTTTGACGCCGTGGCCGGTGTGGAACCGCAATCTGAAACCGTCTGGCGGCAGGCGGACCGTTTTGGCGTACCGCGAATTTGCTACGTCAACAAAATGGACCGCACCGGCGCCGATTTTCACCGCACGGTGGAAATGATTGTGGACAGATTGGGCGCCAACCCGGTTCCCATCCAGTTGCCCATCGGCGACGGTCAGGATTTTCGGGGTGTGATTGACCTGATCAAGATGGAAGCCGTTTACTACCTGGACGACCTGGGGACCAAATCAGAGGCAACGCCCATCCCGGAAGATATGGCAGAAGAAGTGGCGCTTCGCCGGGAAATGATGGTTGAAAAAGTTGCTGAATCGGATGACACCTTAACAGATAAATTCCTTGAAGGTGAAGAAATTACCGAAGATGAGTTAATCCGCGCCCTGCGCGTAGCCACCCTGTCTGGCGATATTGTGCCGGTGTTGTGTGGTTCGGCCCTTAAAAACAAAGGTGTGCAGCGGTTGCTGGATGCGGTGGTCAATTATTTGCCCTCGCCCAAAGACGTGCCGCCCAAAATCGGCTTCAACCCGTACACTGAAAAAGAAGTCACCGTATTTTCTGACGAGAATGACCCGTTTGTGGCGCTGGCCTTCAAAGTTGTTACTGACCCGTTTGTGGGGCGGCTGACGTATATCCGGGTCTACTCCGGCTCGCTGAAAACCGGTGAAACGGTGATGAACACCGTCAAAGATAAAAAAGAGCGCATTGGCCGCCTGCTTCAAATGCACGCCAACACCCGCGAGGAAATCAAAGAAGTGTATGCGGGCGATATTGCGGCAGTTGTGGGGCTGAAGCGGACCTTTACCGGCGATACCCTGGCCGACAGTAAGCAGCCTGTTTTGATGGAATCAATTACGTTTCCCGAGCCGGTCATCAGCCTGGCCATTGAACCAAAAACCAAGGCTGATGAGGACAAACTTTCCCTTGCTCTGCAAAAACTGGCAGAAGAAGATCCTACATTTCAGGTTCGCACCGATGAAAACACCGGGCAAACCCAAATCTCCGGGATGGGTGAACTCCACCTGGAAGTTCTGGTGGACCGTCTGCGCCGTGAATTTAAGGTGGAAGCCAACGTGGGGAAACCGCAGGTAGCCTACCGTGAAACCATCACCCGCCCGGCCAAAGCGCAGGGCCGCTTTGTGCGGCAATCGGGTGGCCGGGGCCAGTTTGGCGATGTTCACCTTGAAGTAGAGCCGCTGGAAAAAGGCGGCGGGTTTGTGTTTGAGGATAAAATTTTTGGCGGCGCCATTCCCAAAGAATATATCCCGGCGGTTCAAAAGGGCGTGGAAGAAGCCATGTCTACCGGTGTTGTTGCGGGGTACCCGGTTGTTGATGTTAAAGTAACACTGGTAGATGGTTCGTATCACGAAGTTGACTCATCTGAAATGGCGTTCAAAATTGCCGGCTCAATGGGTTTTAAGGAAGCGATGCAAAAAGGCAGTCCCGTGCTGCTGGAGCCGGTGATGAAAGTGGAAGTGACCTCGCCGGAAGAGTTTACCGGCGATGTGATGGGTGATCTTTCCTCTCGCCGCGGTACCATTGAGGGGATGGAACCACGCGCCGGCGGAACTACCTCCATCCGGTCATTTGTGCCGCTGTCCGAAATGTTTGGCTACGCCACCGATTTGCGGTCTCGCACCCAGGGGCGCGCCACGTTCACCATGGAATTTGATCACTACCAGCCGGTATCAGACAGCCTGAAAGAGAAAATTATTTCGGGATACCGCTAAAAACACCGAATAAAATTCTGAAAACTCAGAAAACTTGCGTAAATTATTGTGTAGTCTATAATTAAAAAGTTTGCTTCTGAGGCAGCACAACAAGGAGAAATCACATGGCAAAAGAGACATTTGTACGGGATAAACCGCACGTTAACGTAGGCACAATTGGTCACGTGGACCACGGCAAGACAACGTTAACAGCGGCCATTACCAAAACATTGAGCCTGAAAGGCTGGGCAGATTTTCGGGCATTTGAACAGATTGATAATGC
>RFJF01000120.1 GCA_003695455.1 Chloroflexota bacterium | reverse complement strand
GAAGAATACCAATCATGAGCATCACAGACCAGTTAAACGCAGATTTAAAAAATGCCATGAAAAGCGGCGACAAATTCAGGCGTGAAACATTGCGCAACCTCAAATCGGCCATTAAATATGCCGAAATTGACGCAGGGGAATCGTTGGACAATGAAGGCATTTTGGCCGTCATTGCCAAACAGGCCAAACAGCGCCGTGATTCGATTGCGGAATTCAAAAAAGCCGGGCGCACCGACCTGGTTGAAAAAGAAGAGGGTGAACTGGCAATCTTGCAAAGCTACCTGCCGGCACAGCTTTCTGAGGATGAAATCCGGCAGCAAGTGGCCCAGGTTATTGAGCAAGTGGGCGCAACCGGCATGAAAGACATGGGGCAGGTAATGAAGCAATCAATGGCCCTGCTCAAAGGCAAAGCCGATGGCAAGCTGGTAAATCAGGTTGTGCGGCAATTGTTGGGCAACCAGGGTTAGCGGCAATCAGTTACGCGCCGGTTGGTTAATAAAATGACGGTTTCGGGTTATCAGGACAAATTCTCAAATAAAATCATTGTTCGGGCAATCACTATTGCACTTCTGTTTGCAATTGCCGGGATTTTTGTGCTGGTGTACCAGTTTTCATCGTCAGATGTGGTCAATTTACAAAAAGGCGATGTTGCACCGCAGGCCATTGTTGCTCCTGAACAGATTACCTACACCAGCCAGATTGAAACCGAAGCCGCGCGCGCCCGCGCCGGTGCGCTGGTTCCAACTGAATTTACCGCCCCCGACCCCAACGTAGCCCGCCAGCAAGTGAGTCGCTTGCAAGATATTTTTGACTACATGGAAACCGTACGGGCCGACCCGTATGCTTCGCTGGCGGAAAAATTTGAGTGGATTGACGCAATACCGGATGTTCAGGTTCCCGATGCGGTTATTGACCAGATTCTCATTATGAATGATGAGGATTGGGAAACCACCCGCAAAGAGTCGCTGCGCCTGCTCAACAGCGTCATGCGTGACGAAATCAAGGAATCGCAAGTTTTTGCCAAACGGCGAGAACTGCCCAACAAAGTGGCGCTCGATATTCCGCAAGCGCAGGCCGATGTCATTGTTGCCATCACCGAAGATTTAATCAAGCCCAACACCTTCCCGGATGAAGAACGAACCGAGGAACAACGCCAAACAGCAATGGAAGCCGTTGAGCCGGTACAGGTAACCATTGAAGCCAACGAACTGATTGCGCCCGCCGGCTGGGTTATTGGAGACAGAGAGCTGGAACGGCTGGAAGCGCTGGGGCTTAATGAATCCGTATTCAACTGGATTGACGACCTGGTAGTTCCGGCTGTACTGTTGCTCACCATCATTGTCATATTCAGTTTTTACATTTACCAGTACACCCCGCAAATTCTGAGTAACGGCAAACAAATGGTTCTGCTGGCTCTGCTGCTGCTAACCGGTTTGGTTACCGCCAAATTACTGGTGCCGGGCAGCGGCACCCTGTACTATATGTACCCCATCGCCGCGCTCACAATTATGATTTCTATTTTAATTGATGCCCAACTGGCCTTTATGTGCGGCGTAATTGTTGGATTTTTGGCCGGCTATATGGCTACAGAAACCCCCGTTTTTACCGCAATCTATCTGACAATCAGCGGCTGGACAGGGATTTTAGCCATCGGCCGCCGCCACCGGGTTAACAGCTTGCTGTGGGCCGGGCTGAATGTGGGGTTGGTCAATACCCTGCTTATCACTATTTTTAATATCTCAACAGACCCCATATCTTCGGCCAATATTGGGCAGTTGATGCTGCTGGGCATGTTAAACGGCATTTTTTCGGCGGGGCTGGCGTTGATTGGTTTGTTTGCCATTGGCAACTTGTTTGGCATTACCACCTCTATTCAACTCATAGATTTGGGGCGGCCTACCCAGCCGCTACTGCGCCAACTGCTGCTCAAGGCCCCCGGCACGTATCATCACAGCCTGATGGTCAGTAATCTGGCCGAACAAGCCGCCGAACGCATTGGCGCCAACTCGCTGCTGGTCCGGGTAATGGCCTACTACCACGATATTGGCAAAATGCAGCGCCCCTACTTTTTTATTGAAAACCAGCCCGAAGGAATGACCAACGTTCACGAAAAACTGGACCCCCAAATCAGCGCCAAAATCATCATTAGCCACGTAACCGATGGCCTGGATTTAGCCAACAAATACCGCCTGCCGCAAGCGTTAAAAGACGGCATTGCCCAGCATCAGGGAACCGGCCTGGTGCGATATTTTTATTATCAGGCGGTAGAAGCGGCCAAAGAAACCGGCGCCACAGTTGACGAAGCTAATTTCAGATACCCCGGCCCCAAACCACAATCCAGAGAAACCGGAATTTTGATGCTGGCCGACGTTTCTGAAACCACGGTGCGGGCGCTCAAACCTCAATCGGCGGCAGAAATTGATGAGATTGTGCAAAAATCAATTGCCCATCACTTGGAAACCGGCCAATTGGACGAGTGCGACCTGACAATAGCCAACCTGCACCAAATTCGCTCGGCGTTTGTAGATATTTTGCAGGGCGTTCATCACCCCCGCATTAAATACCCTGAGCAAATCAAGGAAGAAGAAGAGCAAAAAGCAAAGACCGCCGGGCAAGACCCGCCAGAGCAACAAACCGGGCCCCAACCGGCAAAGACCGATTCGGCGGCAGATGCGCCATACCAGCCGCCAACGCTAAAACCGTTGTCCGGACGGCCAACATCGGGCGGGTTGGTTCAACAGGAATAAATTGGGATTGAAAGGTTGATGAACATTTTTGTAGACGTTGCCCCTGAGTTTACAGACATGGTTGATACCCGGCGCGTTGAACAGGCAATACAAACCACCGTTCAGCACGTTGCGCCAGAGAAAACCACAGCCGGTGTATCTCTTTCTGTTGCCACGTCAGAAACAGTACAGGAACTCAACCGGCAATATCGCGGCGTTAACGCCCCCACAGATGTGCTGTCTTTTGGCAATGAGTCTGACCCCGACTTCCCCGACGTTGAACCAGACTCGGCCGGCTATCTGGGCGACATCATTATTGCCGGCCCGGTTGCTGCTGCGCAGGCCGCGGCCGCCGGACACTCAACCGCAGAGGAGATACTGCTGTTATCGGTGCATGGCACGCTTCATCTGCTGGGGTTTGATCACAACTCGGACGCGGCCAAAGCCAGAATGTGGGCCGCACAGCAACAGGTGATGGATGTATTGAACCTCTCTCACGTGCAGCCAACAGAAGCCTGATGAACTCCAACTCTACCGCACCAAAAATTACACCCATCAGCCGCATAGAAAGCTTCAGGTGCGCCTTTGCCGGAATCTGGCACACATTCAAAACCCAGCGGAATGCCCAGATTCACGCAGTCATTGCAGTGGCGATTGGCGCACTGGCGCTGGCTTTGCGGGTTAGCCTGACCGAGTGGGCCATTCTGGCGCTCACCACCGGCTTTGTCATCGCCGCAGAGATGCTCAACACCGCCACCGAAGCCGCAATGGATTTTGCCACCACAGAATTCCACCCGCAGATAAAAATAGTCAAAGACGTGGCTGCCGGGGCAGTGCTGATTTCTGCAATTACCGCGGTGGTGGTGGGAGCGCTCATTCTTGGGCCGCCGCTGTTGAATATCATTTTTGGCGGGTTTGCCGGGTAAGTCCTCAGCGGCCCGCGGCCCAACGATAATCAGTAACGCATTAATTTTGACTTATTGCGCCCCGTTTGCTATTATTTGGGCGCACACGCAGTTTCAATGCACGTCGCAGCTCCGTAGCTCAATTGGCAGAGCAACTGACTCTTAATCAGTGGGTTGAGGGTTCGAGTCCCTCCGGGGCTATTTCAATAACCGCGCATTTGTTGTAACTGCAAAACCCTGCCAGATTGGCAGGGTTTTTTGTTTTACGGGGGCGCAATATCACAATTCAACAAAATTTTTTGTTGCTTCCGGTTCTGCCGGCACCCTGCTCACACGGACACCATGACCCGTACCTGCCGGATGTAGCCGTCGCGGTCAAAAATATGGCGGCTGGTCGCGGCATCCAGCCGCCTGCCGGCAATGATTTGCTCGCGCCCATCGGCAAAGATGATTTCAATTTGCGGTGTACTGCCGCGAGAGTAAATGACCGGGGTCTGGCAGAGCGTAAAGGCCAGCGAACCGGCCGGCAGCGCCACTGTTTCCTTGCGGCCTGCTGCATTGATGGCCGTAAATTGACCGGGCGTGCACAAAAAATCATCGGGCCGGAGCAGGGTTGGGTTAAATTGCAACGCCCCCTGGCTCACGGTGATCCCCAGTTCGGCCCAGCGGGTCAGGATTTCTTCCTTCACCTGGCCGGTCATTCCCGGCTGGCGAGCGCCGCTCCCGGCCGGCGTGTGCGAGTAGGGGTCGGTGGGGAACGCGCCGTAGGCCGCCGGTGATTTGTTGAAGCCCAACCCCTGCCGAATGTCAAAATAGGCCCGGGCCAGCGCCTCGGTGACCGGTGACGGGGCCTTGTCGTTCAGCGCCGCCGCGTAACATTCGTACACGGCCAGCAGCAATTTTGAAACCATGTGCCAGTAAATGCTGCCCAGCCCCTCAAAGGCAAAAAACGTGCCGGAGCGACCGGTGAACGACCGGTGATTGAATGTTTCTTCAAACAGGTTGAGGATAAACTCCCGTTCCGCTGCAACCTGTTCAGCGTAGGCCGGCTCGCGGGCCAGTTCGTCCAGCGTTTGGGCCGCGTCGCCGGCATTGCGAAACGCGCCGTTAAAGTGATACACCCCGGCCTGATCCCGAACCAGCAAGCGTGGATCGTTGGCGGCGGCCAGCGCCTGCACCAGTTCCGAGCCGGCAACCTGTTCGGTGGTCACGTTGTTTTTGTGCAAAAAGCCGGGCAGTTTCCGGTTGGGGTACAAAACGTAAGAATGTTGGTCCGGGCGATACAGGCTGCTCCGGCGCAGATTCTTCAACAACTCAACCGCCTCGTCCGGGGTCAGCAAGCCGGACGACAACACTGCCACCTGCCCTTCCAGCATCGGGTAGAGATGCTCAACGGCGGCGCTGTGGTTGTCCAGTCGCAAAATATTGTAGGAATGGGCCAGCTTGTCCGGCCTGAGATTGGCGCGCAGGGTGTGTTCAATGTGAGCCTGGGCCAGCGCCAAAAAATCGCGCAGCGCGCCCCCGCTGATTGCGGTCTGTTCCGCCGGCGGCCCGTTGCGGTAAATGGTGGCCCGGTACGCGGTTGCGGCCGTTCCCAGGGCGTTCATCACGGCCCGGCGGTCTGCATCAGAAAAACCGGTTTGCAGACGGTGGAGGGTATCGGCCAGAATTGTTTGCACCTGTTCCAGCAGACCGGCCACGGCCGCATTCACTGAAAAGGTGTCTGCTTCTGCGCCGGCCAACTGCTCACGCCAAAAAACCACAAAACGGCGCAGGTAAGCCGCCGTCACCACCGACAGCCCTTTGCCCACCAGCGCATTGTTGGCGTCGTTCCACTCCGGGCGCTGGGTGTTCATCCAGATTCCCCCCTCGGGCACCCAATTGGTGAGTTTGGCCAGCAGCAGCACCAGCAATTTTTCAACCATTGTCACGTGCAGTACTGCACCGTCGTCACCGCGCACAAGGCGGGCGTCCGTGCCCATTGCAGATACGGCAGACTGAATGGACTGGTCGGCGGCGGCGTCAAAATCAATGGTGTTGTACCAATCGGCCAGCATTTGCGGGTACGGGCGCAGGCGATACGGCACGTTGGCGTAGGAAAAAACGGGCCGATTCCAGAGCGACGCCAGGCTGCCGGGGTTGGCCTGTTCTGCAAATTCCAGCAGTTTTTGCAGATAAATAATCTGGTGGTCGCTCCAGTAGCCGATGTTAGCCCAGGGGTTGTCCGGCTCCGGCACTTCCCACTCAATGCCGTCGCGGGTGATGCGGTAGGGGTTGTAGCCATCGGCGGTGGTGGCG
>RFJF01000119.1 GCA_003695455.1 Chloroflexota bacterium | reverse complement strand
GTGCTAACGCCTGACGGGCAGTACCGGCTCTACTTTACCTCGGCGCCGCCGGGCCGGGACAGCAAGCCGCGCAGCTATTCAGCCATTTCTGATGACGGCTTTACCTTTGAGGTGGAGCCGGGCGAGCGTTTTGCCGTAGAGGGGCAACACGTGCTGGACCCCAACGTGCTGAAAATTGGCGATACCTGGCACTACTTTGCCGGCGGCGTCCCCGGAACCAACTACCACGCTACTTCCACCGACGGGTTGGCCTTTACCCGGCAGGCCGACATCACCCTGAATGATTTTCTGTTTGCCAACGGTATTGCTATGCCGGATGGCTTCCGCTACTACGGTTTTGTACAAACACCGGGCCAAAAGACCGCGCTGTACAGTGTCTTTTCTGTGGATGGTGAAACGTGGGCACTGGATTCGGCGCCTTTGCTTGAGGTGGATGAATCTACCGGGCTGGAATCCGAGGGAGTGAAAGACCCGGCGGTTGCTCGCCTGCCCGATGGCCGTTATTTGCTGGTGTACGGCAGCATCATTCCCGATTACCCGCAAAACAACGCCAACTAACCTACCAGCGGCGATACCACCGCGGCGCCGGCGGTAATAAACAGAATAGTAAATGCCGCCTGCCTGAGCCGAAGTTTGTTGATGTGGTTTCCCAGCCGCACGCCCGCGGTTGACCCCAACGCCACCACCGGCGCAAAAGCCAGCCCGGCCAACAGAGCCGCGCCAATCACCTGGGGGGATGAATAGTAGAGCAGCACGGTTTGCAGCGGCACACCCAGTAAAAAAAGGGCCATTAAAAAGGCGCGGCTTTGCCGGCTGGACCAGCGCTGGGCCATAACCCACATAACCACCGGAGGGCCGCCCATCGCGGCCAGCCCCAGTAAAATGCCGCTGCTGGAAAAGGCCAGCCATTTCCAGCCGGGATGCAGATCGCCTTTGGGTTCAACCTTCCACAAAACCTGCGCCAGCAGCACCGCCAAAATCAGCAGCCCCAGCACCTGCTTGATCTGGCTTTTATCCAGCGAATTGAGCGCCAGCAGCAGCAACACCCCCACAGGAATGGTGACGTACCGAATAAGCGTGGCGGGCAAGACTTCGCGCCAGGCAATACTTTTTCGCAGTTGGTACGCCCCCACCGCCACCTGCACCAACACAGAAACGGATATCAGCGCCACGGCCTGGGTCAATTCCAGCCCGGTCAGAATCAGAAACGGCAGAGCAAACAGGGTAAAGGCAAAACCCACCGCGCCCTGCAAAACACTGGCAAAAAATAAAATCGCCCCAACGGCGATCAGGTGGTCAAAATTCATCATTTGTTCCGGTTAAATTGATTGACGGAGTCAGGAATCGGAGGTGATGATTTTGCTGCTCTGCCCCCTGTTTCCCTGCGGCCCCTGCTACTCTGCTAATTGAAGGCCTTATTGTAGAGCCGCTCAATCAAATCGGCAATTAATTCCTGCAAGGCAATTTTATCCAGCCATTCAACGGGAATGGCTGACTCGCCGTAAAACGCGCCGGCAATCTGCCCGAACACTGCCCCGGTGGTATCGGCATCCAGCCCCAGGTTGACCGCTTTCAGGCAACCGTCGCGAAAATTATCGGTGGTGTAAAATGCCCACAGCGCCGCCTCCAGCGAATCAATCACGTAGCCCGACCCCCTGATTTGGGGTGGTTTTTTGTGTTTAAAGGAGCCTTGCGCCAACGTTACAACTTTGGGGTGCAGAGCATGTTCATCCCAATAACCGGGAATTGGGCAATAGAGCGGCGAGAGAAGTTCGTCTTTGCCGGCGCCGTTGATGGCCCCCACCAGCAGACCGGCCATGTAGCGGCAGGCATCCACCGCCTGCCGGGTTCCGTGCGTAGTGCGAGAACTTTGCCCGGCCTGTTCGATGGCCTGGGCCGGGTCTTTCAAATAAAACATGGGCACGGGTGCCAGCCGCATAATTGAACCGTTGCCGGCGGTGTTGGGCGCGGTGGGGCCGGCAAACGGCCTGCCGGTAGACTGGTATTTTTGCAACGCCAGCGATACCGTGTTGCCAATATCAAAACAGCGGCCGTTGCTGCTCAAATATCCCTCTTTCCACCAGCGCACGTAACGCTCCATTTGGTCGCGGGGGTCAAAGCCATCTTTTTCAAGCAGGCTGGTGGCCAGGCAGAGCGCCATGCTGGTGTCGTCGGTCCATTGGCCGGGCAGCAGATTAAACGGCCCGCCGCCCACCATGTTGGTGATGGGTTCAAACGTGCCGGGTGATAGAAATTCAAGTGTGGTGCCCACGGCGTCACCCACAGCCAGCCCCATCAACGCTCCGCTAAACCGGTCAAATCGTGCTTTGGCAACGTGGGGAACAGTTGCAATGGATGCGGGTTCACGCCAACTGCGAATGTAATTTACCTGTTCAACCGCTTCCGGAGAGCGGGGCTGGCGATTTTTTTTGGCTACAGTTTGCCACAACCGCGCCAACTCCTGCAGCGCCTCGTCGCCGCTGTTTCCGTGCCGCACCAGATAGCAGCCCACCACCGTGCCGGTGCGGCCAATGCCGCCCCAGCAGTGAACCACCACCGGCTGGTTGCGGTTGATGGCGCCGTCAATGGCATCCAGAATATGGGCCATATCCCGCGGCGCAGCGGGCACAGTCTGGTCGGGGATGGGCATGCGCCGGTACCTGGCCGATATGCCGAGCGCCCGGGCTTCGTCCTGCAAAATGTGTTCGTAGTGGTTCAATTCATGCGGTTCGGTGAGGTCAATGAATGTGGTCAGGCCCAAATTCAGATACCGTTTGATTTTGGCCCGCGCCTGAGAGTCATTTTTGCTGCCGGGGTATTCGCTGGCTAAAAATTTACCGGGAATGACCCAGTAACAATTATCGTGCGGACGGGGCGGCTGTTCTGCGGGGCCGCGCAATTTGGTGCGGTTGGAATCGGGGTTGGATGGCGGTTCGGCCAACCCCTGAATTTGGGCAATCTGGTTGCGCAGTTGTTCCAGCCGGCGCAGAATGGCGGTAATGTGGCCTTCTTCAAACATTTGCGCCAGGTGGCCTTCGTCAAAGCGGTCGGCGCGCACGTGGGTGGTCAGTAATTTGCGCAGGGTGAGTAAATTGGCCGTATCAAGCGCAGCCGGCGATGAACGGTAATGTTCAGCAGAGTCCTGCCAGTTTGTCCAGTCAAACTGAATGATAAAATTCTGAGCCGACAGCGTTTCCACAAACTCGGTAGTTTGGCGGCTGAACTGAAACCCGTAATCCTGCCAATGACCAAATTCAAAGTTCGGTTGCTCAAACAGAGGCAAAAATCTAAGTACGGCATCAATTTGCGCCAGAGAGAGGTCAGAAAATTTTGTGGTCATTAAGGCTCCCTTGAAAATAAGCGATTCAACGAATGGCGATTCGACGAATGGCGATTCAGCGAATGGCAAATGAACTCTATTTTCATTCTCATTGTCGTTCCGCCAGGGACTGTCCGACTCTTTTG
>RFJF01000118.1 GCA_003695455.1 Chloroflexota bacterium | reverse complement strand
GGGTGTTTGTGGCGGCGTTGTATTCAGATGTGTTGCAACTGCACTACCAACGGCTGTGGGCGTGGTTTCCGGCACAAAAATGGTGACGTTGTTCAGCCCCAGCGCGCGGGCGGCAAAGGCCACCCCCAACCCGTGATTTCCGGCGCTGGCCGTGACCACGCCGCGATTCCGCGCTGCGTCATCCAGCAGCAGCAATTTGTGGAGCGCGCCCCGTATTTTGAAACTGCCGGTCGGCTGCCGGTTTTCCAGCTTGAGCCACACATCGGCCCCGCTGATTTCGCTGAGGGCAGGGCTACGCACCAGCGGCGCAGGTTGAATGTAGGGCGCAAGCCGCTGCTGCGCCCGGATGATGTCGTGCAATTTGAGCATAATTTTGGCTCCGGCGTTTGGGTCATTGTAGCATGGCCGGCAACCAATGAACAAGGATACAATTATCAATTACGAATTGCCAATTAACAATGAACAATGAGTAAATCTCAAACCCCACAAACTCACCCAACTCACCAACTCACCAACCCCACAAACCCCACAAACTCCATAAACTCCATAAACTCACTCACCCTTTGGTACTTACCCCACCAAAAGCCCATTGCCGGGCTAAAATGGATTTGCTATACTGAACTCAGTTGCACTTTACCATTTGTAGATGGGCGAGCAGGTTCAATTGATATTTACCTACTATTTTACCGCTAATCTTTTGGCGCTGATTGCCTTTTTACTGGGGCTGAACAGCTTCTCGCGCGGGCCGCACACCCGCCGATTGCTGCCCCTGTTTTTGCTGGTAACCGGCCGCGCGGTGGCGTTGATTCTGGCGTTATTTGCCGGTGGACAACCTGACCACGGCATGGTCGCCGCGCTCGATGTGTTCAGCACGTTTTGCCTGATTTGGGCGTTGCTGGACCCCGCCCATCCACTTTCCCCGTTTTGGAACAGAATAAAATGGTTTGCGGCGGCGTTGGGACTGCTGCTGTCTCTGCTGCCGCTGGCAGCCGGGTGGCCCGCGCCGCCGGCCCTGCACAGCGTTATTATTGCTGTGTTTGGCACACCGCTGATTTTGGCCGGTATGAACGGCCAGATTCGCTGGTTTCATTTGGCCGCGCCGCTGATTTTATCGCTGGGATACCTGTTCAATTTGCTGGAATTAACCAACCTGTCGTGGTTAACGGTGCTGTTGGGGTACGGGGTGTTTGTGGCGGCGTTGTATTCAGATGTGTTGCAACTGCACTACCAACGGCAGGCCCGCGCCGAGGCCCGCACCCGCGCAGCCAGGGATGAGAGTGAGGAACGGCAGCGCCTGCTGGACGTAAGCGCCATCATCAGCGCTTTTCCCGGCATTGAAGGGGCGCTGGAGCATTTGGCCCGCAGCATGGCTCACATTACCGGCAGTGACCAGGCCGCCATTTTCACCCTGGAGGTTGACAACCCCGACGAGTTTAGGGTGGCAACGGTTTACAGCCCGGAACGCCCCGTTGAATTGACCGGCCGTTACGATGAGACTATCCGGCTGGATGAATATCCGGCTCTGGCGGCAATTTTGGAACAACCGGAGCGGTACAACTCGGCAGATATTCAAATTCAGGGCCAATTAGCCAACCTGTTTGCGCTGTGGTACGAGGACCGGATTGGCCCCGTTTTTGTGCAGCCGTTAACTGTGCACGGGCAACCGGTGGGCGCGCTGCTTTTGGCCAACCCGGTTACCGGGCACGCCATCTCGGAGAAAAACCAGATGTTGTGCCGCAGCCTGTCGGCGCAGATGGCGGCCCTGCTGGAATCTTGCCGGCAGTACACACACCAGAAAACTTTGACTCCGCCGCCGGCGTGGAACGTTGAAGCCCAACCGGCGCCTGTTGCTCAGGCAGAGGCTGCCCCTCCGGCCCCGGTAGAAGTTGCCGCTCCCGCGCCGCTGACCGGCCCCAATCCGGCCGCGAGGGTTGCAGCGCCACAGCCTGCCGCATCGCCGGTCAGCATTGATGAAATGACCGATTTTGACAGCACGGCTGTTTCTGATTATCTGGCTATCATTGAGCTTGTTCACGAAGGGCTGGTGGTGAGCGACGCCACCGGCCGGGTTCGGCTGGTGAACCGGGCGGCAGAACAGATTTTGGGCCGCTCGCGGCGCGAGTTGCTGGGGCAGCCGCTCAACAGCCTGTACGGCGAAATCGCCTCGGACGACTCGCTTGAAAGTCTGGTCACGGCCTTTTCCCGCCGGGACGAACCCCTGCCCACCTTTGCCCAATTTGACAATAAATTTATTCAGGGCCGGCTTATTCCGTGGCGCAACGAGGCGCGGGAATGGATGGGCATTGTTGCCACATTTCAGGACGTGACCTCGCGCGAGCGGGCCGACCGGGCGCGCCACAATTTTATTGCGGCGCTATCCAGAGAGTTGCGCGCCCCGCTGACCACCATCAAAGGCTATTCTGAATTGATTTTGCGCGACGGCCAGACCGGCTACACCCAAGACCAGTTGAGAATTTTGAAAATTATGAACAGCAGCGCCGACCGGATGACGGCTGTGCTGGACAACGCCATTCAGTTGGGTACGCAGAATAAAAACCGGATGATACCGCATCTGGAAACGGTAGATGTGATGCAAACTATCCGGGAAGTCATTGAGGAAACACAGCCGCTGGCCGACCTGCACGAACTGATTTTGCGTAACGAGGTGTCGGCAGAGCTGCCCAACATTACCGCAGACCGTGACCATTTGCACCGCATACTGTCTAACCTGCTGGAGAATGCCTGCCTGTACACGCCGCCGGGCGGGTACGTATCGGTGCGGGCGTGGGTGCAGCACGAACGCGCCCACAACACGCTCAGGCCGGAGTTGATTCTGATGGTTACCGATAACGGCGTGGGAATTCCCAGAACAGAAGTCAGAAAAATATTTGAGCCGTTTTACCAGTTGCCCAACGTGGTAAACAGCGGCGGCATGGGCATGGGGCTGGCCGTAGTCAAAGAGCTGGTTGAATTGCACGGCGGCCGCGTGTGGGTAGAAAGCGTGGAAAAGGAAGGCTCAATTTTTCAGGTGATG
>RFJF01000117.1 GCA_003695455.1 Chloroflexota bacterium | reverse complement strand
GCCGGCATCATCACCAAAATTATCGAATAGTCAATAGTCTGACTGAGCGAGTACACTAGAGCAGTAGCAAGCTGGCTTTTGGTAGAAAGGAGTCAGAGGGTGGAGAGGGCAAAATGTGTCTTCTCCCCCTCTTTTTAATGAATTATGGCAAAAAAAGCAGTACGAATTGTAATGACTCTGGCCTGTACAGAATGCGGTGAACGCAACTACACATCCCAGAAAAATCGCCGCAACGACCCAAGCCGGATGGAACTGAACAAATATTGCCCCCGATGCCGCACGCATCGGCTTCACCGGGAAACCAAATAACTTCCGGGCAAGCGTTAATCTACACAACACCGCAAAAGAAGGGTACGTTTAGGGTGGCAAAATCAAAATCAAGAACGACTTCATCGTCGTCAGGCAGTGAGCCAAACGCAATTGTAAGATATTTTCAAGATACCCGCGCCGAGTTACGCCGCGTAACGTGGCCTACCCGGGAAGAAACCCAAAACCTCACCATGATAATTGTTGCGGTTACCGTAGCAATGGCTTTCTTTTTGGGCGCGCTTGATTATATTTTTCAGATTATTGTGGCGGGCATCATTGCCGGCGACCTGGTGAGAATTGGAATCGCCATAGTGTTGTTGCTTGCCGGTGCAGGCGCATTTTACTACAACAGCCAGGAAGTTTAGCGGCAACGTTGAGTAGTGGTTGGTAATTAAAAAGAGTTAAATTATGGCTAACGAATTGAACAATATGAACAACGCGCCAGAAAACGGGGCTGTTCATGACAATCTGGCCGATGACGTTGCTGTTAATCAGGATGATGACCTTTTGGAAAACGCCGAAGGCGAGGAACAAACCGAACCTCCGCGCCCGGAAGGTACAGAATGGTATGTGATTCACAGTTACTCCGGTTATGAAAATAAGGTAGAAAAAAACCTGAAGCACCGTATTGAATCCATGGGGATGTCCGACAGGATTTTTCAGGTTGTGGTGCCCACTGAAGAAGAAGTGGAACTCAAAGACGGACACCGGCGCACCATAGAACGGCGCGTGTTTCCGGGGTACATTCTGGTAGAAATGGTCCTTGACGAAGACTCCTGGTACGTTGTGAGAAACACCCCCGGCGTTACCGGCTTTGTAGGCTCCGGCAGCAAACCCACGCCGCTGCGCCCCGATGAAGTTGATAAAATTCTCAAGCGGATGGAAGCCGAAGCGCCCAAAATTAAGGTCAGTTTCAAAGTTGGCGAAAAGGTCCGCATTGTCGAAGGCCCATTTGAAGATTTTATGGGCAGCGTTGATGAAATTGACCTGGACCGCGGCCGGGTGAGAGTTTTGGTAAACTTCTTTGGGCGCGAAACCCCCATTGAACTTGACTTTTTACAGGTAGAGCGCGCCTGATTTAAATTTTTGAGATTTGAGCCACACAAAGGCTACTGGAAGGATAAGTTATGGCTAAAAAAGTAAAAGCAGTGGTAAAATTGCAAATTCCGGCAGGCAAGGCTAACCCGGCGCCGCCGGTGGGTACTGCATTAGGGCCGCACCAAATCAATATTATGGCCTTTTGCAAAGAATATAACGCCAGAACCCAAAACATGATGGGGTCTATCATCCCCGCAGAAATTACCATTTACACAGACCAAACATTCTCGTTTATCACCAAAGCCCCGCCGGTAAGCGATCTGCTGAAAAAGGCTGCCGGTCTGGACAAAGGGTCTGGTGTGCCCAATCGCGACAAGGTTGGCACGGTTACCCGAGCACAGGTTCAGGAAATTGCGCAAACAAAAATGCGAGACCTCAACGCAGTTGATATGGAAGGCGCAATGCGCCAGGTTGAGGGTTCTGCCCGCAGCATGGGTATTGTTGTACAAGATTAAACATAGTTTTTACTATTTCTATTAACCGATTTGTGGGAGGGTTGGTTTGCCCAACCCGCCATCACCACGCAGGAGGATAAAATGCCCAAGAGAGGCAAAAAGTATTTAGAAGCAGCAAAACTTATTGATAAACAAAAAGCCTACTCACCGGAAGAAGCCGTTGATCTGGTGAAAAAAACATCGTACAGCAATTTTGATGCCACGGTTGAAGCCCACCTGCGCATGGGGCTTGATCCCCGCAAAGCCGACCAGCAAATTCGCTCAACGGTAAAGTTACCCAACGGCACCGGCAAAGAAGTTCGCGTTCTGGTATTTGCTGAAGGCGAAGACCAGCAGCGTGCGCTTGACGCCGGCGCAGATTTTGCCGGCACCGATGAATATGTGCAGAAAATTCAGGGCGGCTGGTTTGAATTTGACGTTTCAGTAGCCACCCCCAACGTTATGTCAAAAGTGGGGCGGTTGGGCCGGCAACTTGGCCCACGGGGATTAATGCCCAGCCCCAAAGCGGGTACCGTTGTTCCGGGGCAAGACCTGGAACGCGTTGTCTCCGAACTGAAAGCCGGCCGTGTTGAGTTCCGGCTGGATAGAACGGCCAATGTTCACGTACCCATTGGCAAAGTCAGCTTCAGCCAGGAAGCGTTGCTGCAAAATCTCACGGCGCTAATGGAAGCCATTGTTAACGCCAAACCCTCGGCAGCCAAAGGCATTTATATCAGAAAAGTAAGCCTGAGCGCCACAATGGGCCCTGGCGTAACCGTAGACCCAATGCAAGCTGCTGCATTAAAACTCAACTAACGCTTAAGGACACTCTGGCAAATTAACGTGTTTGCAAACCGAATATTATGAAATTACCAAAGACAGCAGGTGCGCAACGCGCTTAATTGGTAAAACATCCTGCCGAGGTATGAGATTTAACAGCCCTTTTAGGTCATGGCCTAAAAGGTGCGTTATTTGATGTTCAAAGTCTCTACCCGGCAGGTAGAGACTTTTTTATTACTCAGAAAGGAGGAAAAACTTGGCTATATCGCGTAAGAAAAAAGAACAACTGGTTGCCAGCTATGTGGACAACCTGAAAAACAGCGATGCGATTATTATAACTGATTATCGCGGCTTGACTGTACCTGAAATTCAGGAGCTTCGCGGAAAAATCCGTGAAGCAGAAGGTAGCTACGCAGTTGTAAAAAATACGCTGGCCAAACGGGCGCTGGAAGAAGCCGGATTGCCGGCTATTGATGAATTGTTAGTTGGCCCCGTAGGTATTGGGTTCTGTGCGCACAATGTGCCGGGCGTAGCCAAAGCCATCACCGAATTTGCCAAAAAGAATGATGCCCTTGAGGTAAAAGGCGGGTTGATGGATGGCAAAGCCATTGATGAAGCCGCTGTCAAAAGCCTGGCATCTCTGCCGTCGCTTGATGTGTTGCGCGCCCAGATTTTGGGCCTGATCAATGCCCCGGCTACGCAATTGACCGGTGTTATTGCCGGAAGCGTGCGCCAAATTATCAACGTGGTCAACGCCTACGCTGAAAAAGACGCCGACGGCGCCAATGCAGAAGCGTAGCTTCATCAAAACCAACCCGTTTTGCAACAAAATTTACTGTGAACTGAAATTTAATTTAGCTTTATCTACCAGAAAGGAACAACAGGAGATTAAAAATGGCAGATCTCGAAAAAATTGTTGAAGAACTGAGCCAGCTGACCGTACTTGAAGCGGCTGAACTGACCAAAATGCTGGAAGAAAAATGGGGCGTGAGCGCCGCAGCTCCGGCCGCCGTCATGGCCGCCGTTCCGGGTGCCGCCGCTGCCGTTGAAGAAGAAGAAGAAAAGACCGAATTTGACGTCATGCTGAAAGAAATTGGCGCCAAGAAAATTCAGGTTATCAAGGCTGTGCGCACCCTGCGCTCTGACCTGGGCCTCAAAGAAGCCAAAGAGCTTGTTGACAGCGCCCCGGTCAAGGTACTGGAAGCCGTGGCCAAAGAAGCCGCCGAAGAAGCCAAAAGCAAACTGGAAGCCGAAGGCGCCGTGGCCGAAGTCAGCTAATTGCCGTTCTGACACAACCCAAAGCGCATATAAAAAAGAGCCGCGATATTCGTCGCGGCTCTTTTTTGCGTCAATTTCTTGAGCAGGCTAATCCAACGGAGATATTTTTTCAATAATTTGGGCGTACTCATCGGCTAGAGATTCGGCCTCAACCTGAGACTCGGCCTCGGTGGTTACCCTAAAGTACGGTTGGTCCGGGTCCGGCACAATAAGCACCCATTTGTTGGTTCCCAAATCTACTTTTACACCGTGCTGGGCATGGTTGGTGTAGTTATCAAATTTTTCATTGATGAGCCGCATAACTTTGGGTTTGGCCTCCCAAATACAACTTACCCGGCGGTCGGCAATGTAGTAGGGCGGCAAATTGAGTACAACATCGCTAATGGCAACTTTTTGGGTAGCCAGAAATTCCAGCAACCTTGCTACAGCCATCATGCCATCGTATGCACACTGAAAATCAGGAAAAATAAAATTTCCCTTGCCACTGGCCCCCAAAATAACATTCTTTGAGCAGGTGGCTTGCACCAGTGAGTCAGATTCCATATCAGTGCGGATGATACGTCCACCGTGCCGTTCGGCAATAGTTTCAAAAATATTGGGCAGATTGACGGGAATGGCAATAGAACTGCCGGGAGCATCACGCAGCGCCAGTTCAACCATCACCGCGCAGGCCGTAATTCCGTCAAGCAATTTACCCTGGTCATCAACCAAAACAATCTTTTCTCCGCCGGGGTCAATGTGAGCGCCCAGTTGCGCCCCCAGCGCTGTGGTAATCAACTGCATTTGCCTGAGCGATTTTTGAAACTGCGCCTGGTCCGGCAGGGCGTTGGTAATATCAATATTGGCATTTAGCGCCACTACGTTGCATTTTAGTTTTTCCAGAATGATGGGCAGTACATTTGAAATGGGGGCATCGGTGTAATTGATGACCAAATTGAAGGCAGTGTCCTGAATGGCGCGGGTATTTAAATGTTTCAAAAAATCTTCAATGTACCGGTCACGAACATGTTCGGCATATTCAATAGTACCAATATCATCCAGATAAACTCGCCGGAAATCTTCTCTGAAAAAGATGCGTTCAATGGCACGCTCTTTGTTTTTGCTCAGATTCATCCCTTCACGGTCCATAAACCGAATATCCACCACCCGCTGGTCAAACGGCGAAAGCCGAACATGCACACCGCCTTCGGCATCGCTGATTTTGGTGTAGTAGCGTGCAACCGGAATAGGCTGGTTGCCCAAATCCCACGCGCGAATACCCGCCGAAGGCAGCCCGGAAATGATAGCCCGTTTAATCATACGGGGGCTGCGGTGCATATCTCGGTTGATGGTAACAATGGCCCCCTTGGGCAGCATAGCGCCAAATGCCGCGCCCAGTTTGGCGCTGAACTCAGGGGTCAGGTCAATATTGACCACGCCGGTAACGCCGTACCGCCCAAATAAAACGCGCCGGCCCTGCGACCCCCAAATGATACTGCTGTTAACAATAGCGCCCGGTTCAACCTCTTTACCGGGCCATATTTTTACGCTGGCGTGAACCACAGCGCCTTCACCAATAATTGTGCCATCGCCAATAACAGCGCTTTCAAACACCGTGGCAAACGATTTTAAGCTGCACTGCCGCAAAACCACCGCGCCGCTGGTCTGTACGCGTTCGCCAATGTAGCAGTTGCGCCACAAAATAGAACGGTCAATCTGGGCTTCGTTATCAACTACCGTATAATCTCTGATTACGGCCGGCCCAAAAATAACGGCGCCGTTTTTAATTTGCACCGATTTACCCAGATAAATTGGCCCCTGTAAATAAGCACTCGGTGAAATTTCAACGTCCGGGCCGGCCCAAATACCATCGCCAATGTAATTTCCCAGGTCCAGCCCCGGCACGTGCCCCTCTAATGCGTTGGCCGTAGCACGAATGTACTCAGATATATTACCCACATCACACCAGTACCCATCGGCAATATAACCGTGCAGCACGTGCCCTTCTGCGTGGAGTGTTTTAAATAGATCGTTGGCAAAATCAAAGGGGGTATTGGCCGGAACGTGATCCAGAATTTCCGGTTCGAGCACATAAATGCCGGTGTTCACGTGATCAGACATTACCGAGCCCCGGCTGGGCTTTTCCTGAAATCGGGTAATGTGGCCCTCGCTATTGGTGGTAATTACACCGTAATCTACGGGGTTGGTCACATTGTATAACGCCAGCGTGGCCAGTGTGTTGGCATTTTTGTGGTAAGCAATCAGTTTGGTCAGGTCAAAGTTGGTCAATGCATCACCGCTGATGACCAAAAAGGTTTCATCCAGCAAGTCCTGCGCGTTTTTTACACTGCCGGCGGTTCCCAGCGGAGTTTCTTCAACACTGTAGTGAATTTTCATTCCCAGGCCGGCGCCATCGCCAAAATAATCCTGAATAAAATCGGCCAGATACTGCACCGTCACAATGACTTCGGTAATGTTGTGCTTTTTGAGCAGGTCAAGAATATGTCCCATCACCGGTTTATTAACAATGGGAATCATGGGTTTTGGCCTGTGGATGGTTAATGGGCGCAGACGCGAACCTGCCCCACCAGCCATAACAACCGCTTTCATATAATCGCCTCTCTTACCGGAAATATTTGTTGCATGATACCATAAAGCAGTATGGCCGTAAACAAACTTGTGCTGACGCAAGACCACAGTTTGCTCATTTTACCACTGATTTGCACAACAAAAAAAGAGACACTCTTTAAAGGAATGTCTCTTTGAAAAATGAAGTGCGACCTGCATCAGCCGCCTGCAAGCAACTGATTAAAGGCGTCTGTAAATGCCTGGTACCCCGGCCAACCGGGAACGTTACCTCGAACCTGCCCGCTGGCATCTAGCAGCACAAAGGTGGGGGTTGCCCGTACGCCGTACCGCTGCACGGCACTTCTGCTTTCTGCGTAATCAATATTTAACCGAACAAACTTCACTTTTCCGTCAAATTCTTCGCCAAGGTTCACAACCTCTGGTTTCACCTGTTGGCACACATGGCACCAATCTGCATGAAACCAGACCAACACAGGCTGGCCCAGTTCGCCGGCTTCGGCCAAAGAGACAGATGCGGGATCATTGGCCGGCCCCAAAAAACGCGTTTCGCGGTTTGCCACCGGTTCGGCAGCTTCCGCACCCGATTGTTGGCTCGCCTGGATTGCTGTATCGGATTGCCCAAAGTTGAATATTTGCAACATTCCAAATGCCAGCAGCCCAAACACCAACAACCCAACCCCAATCAGCAACCATCGCCCGCCAGATGGTTGCAATTTATCGGGCTTTTGTTTTCCTCTGCGTCGTTTTGCGTGTGCAGCCATTGCGCCTCCTTGTGCAGTGAATTTGAGGGATTATGTAAAAATAAGCTTTTAAAATGCAAGCAAACAAAACTCACTGCTCGCCAGTTTACGCCAAAACGGGCCGGGGTTCTGTAAGTTAGCTCACGTTCATAAAAATTCCGGCAATTTGACAATTCTGCAAAAACCGTCACAATTCTTTTTGTTCCAATTTCCCACTCTAGTCCTGCTGCGAGGTATTTTTGTGACACGGTACAACATTCTTCTTCCTGCTCTTGCAGTGCTGTTTTCTCTGATTCTTTCCGGGTGCAATCTTTTTAGCTACGAATTTAAAGGCACCCAATTTGACCCCCCTATTCCAATTGATGATTTTGAATTGGTTGACAACCACAACCAGCCTTTTCACCTGAGCGATGTAAAAGGCAACATTGTGCTGGTTTTCTTTGGCTACACATTTTGCCCGGATGTATGCCCGCTTACGCTGGCCGACGTTCGGACAGCGCTGGATGGACTTGAAGGACGGGAACACGTAAAAGTGTTGTTCATTTCAGTAGACCCGGACCGCGACACGCCGGAATCTCTGGATGAATATGTGACCGCGTTTGACCCCGACTTCATTGGCCTGACAGACCCTGACTACGCCAACGTGCAAAAAGTGATGAAGCCGTTTGGCGCATATGCAGAAAAAGAGGGCGTAGAGAACTCTGCTGCCGGTTATCTGGTAAATCACACGGCCCGGCTGTACCTGCTCAATCCGCAACAAGAGATGTTGCTCACCTACGCGTTTGGTTTTGATGCCGACGACCTGCGCAGCGATTTGGAACACCTCATCTCGCAACTGGGTTCTTGATTACAGAGCCACTCAAAACTTCAATTGTACAGATGGCCGGCGCCGTGGATGAATGCCGGCCATTTTATATTTCACAGCAGGAAACAAAATGACAACACACTGGCCGGTTGAAATTGTGGGAAACGCCCGGAATCCGGCGCTGCTGTTTCTGCACGGTTTTATGGGGAGCAGCCGTGATTGGTTGACAATTGCCGCCACGTTGGCCGATGAGTATTTTTGTATTCTGCCCGATTTACCAGGCCACGGAACCAATACTCATCTTTCGCTGGATGCAGCACTTGATTTTGACATACTGTGTGTTGGGCTTGAGCAACTGCTGGGTGGGCTAAGCCTGCAACAGGCAACATGGGTGGGCTATTCTATGGGAGGCCGGGCGGCGCTGTACTTTGCCGTTAAATACCCGCACCGGGTAGAAAAACTGGTGATAGAAAGCGCCAACCCGGGAATTGAGAACCCGGTTGAGCGAGACAAGCGGGCCGCACTTGATGACCGGCGGGCATTGCAACTGTTGGCCGGTGGAATGGACTCGTTTGTAGAGAGTTGGTACAACCTGGAGCTGTTTGCCAGCCTCAAACGATTCCCCCAACTATGGGAACCGACAAAAAAACAACGCAAGCTAAATAATCCGCAATGGGCAGCCAAAATTATTCGGGAGTTGAGTCCGGGGCGGCAGCCATCGCTGTGGCCCCATTTATCCGGGCTAAATATGCCGGTGTTGTTGCTGGCTGGGGGGCTCGATGAAAAATATACGGCGCTGGTCGGCCAAATGGAAGCAATGATTCCAGCAGCCACAGTTCACGTTGTGCCGAATGCCGGCCACAATATTCACCTGGAGCAGCCACAGGACTTTGCCGGCAGGCTCAAGCGTTTTGTGCGCTCTCAGCCAGAAAGCAACTAAACAAGAAAAAAGGCCCGATGAAATCGAGCCTTGAACTTATAGAATATAGGATCTGTACTAACCACTAAACTAAAAGCTTTAGAGGCTTGCCGGAAGTCACACGTGCTGTATTCGCCAGCTAATCGTTGACCGCGCTTCTTCGCGCTCGTCCACTAAACTTTTATGTGTGTCTTCCTTCTAGCCGAATTACTTCCCAATCTGGCACCTCGATAGGGACCTCCTTTCGGCTTTTCAGAACGTTGCGCAACATCATTCTGTGTGACTATAGTACTACAATTTTATACCCGGAGTCAAGACTCTTTCTCTACGTTTTCCCCACAATCAGAAAAATTTAAGGTAAATTTTTTGCGCTGATTGACCAGAAATGTCATGTTTTTACATAATGAGAAGTTATTTGGCGCTGTCTGAATGATGGTCAAGTTTAGTATCGGCATCGTAAACAATGGGCACAAAGGTTTGGTCTGTGAACGGCGGACGAACGTATCCAACGTTTTCCTGGCGCGGTGGCAACTCGATAGGTTCTGGTGTTAAATCTTCATACGGAATCATACTCAACAAGTGCTTTATGAGATTAAGCCGGGCATGCTTTTTGACGTCGGCGTCAACTACATACCAGGGAGCTTGTTTAATGTCGGTATATTTAAACATTTCATCTTTAGCTTTTGAGTAATCTACCCATTTGCTACGCGCTTCCAAATCCATCGGGCTTAATTTCCAACGGCGCACTTTATCATGGATGCGCGCCTGAAACCGGCGTTCCTGTTCTTCATCACTCACCGAAAGCCAGTACTTGATTAAAATAATGCCTGACCGGACCAGCATCCGCTCAAACTCCGGGCAAGAGCGCAGAAATTCCCAATACTCTTCCTCGGTACAAAAACCCATCACGTGTTCAACCAGCGCCCGGTTATACCAACTTCTGTCAAATAACACCATTTCACCGGCGGCAGGCAAATGAGGAACATATCGCTGAAAATACCACTGACTTTTTTCCCGTTCAGTTGGCACACCCAAAGCCACCACCCGGACAACCCTGGGGTTAAGGCGTTCCATAATGCGTTTAATTACCCCTCCTTTGCCGGCGGTATCGCGACCCTCAAAAATAACAACTACTTTCAAGCCCTTGTGTTTAATCCACTCCTGAAGTTTAACCAATTCAACCTGCAGGTTGGCTAATTCGGCTTCATAGACTTCGTTTTTGATTTTTCTTTTGGCTTTTTTGGGTTTGCTGTTGGTGTTTGGCGCAGCAACATCAGGCTGGGTCTTTTCAGCTTTTTGTTTTTTCTTGTTCTTTGTCTTCTTTGACATTGATCTACCTCATTTTTGGGGTTATTTGGAGGTTATTGGAAAAGTTTTGCCAGTAAGCATGCACCAATTATAACACGTAGAGCGGGGGTAAAGCAACGCATGTTTTACCGTTGCGGTTTAACCGGCGCCGTTTTTTTGAGCTTCTTCTTCCATCAATTCACGGCGCAAAATCTTGCCCACCATTGTTTTTGGCAGTTCGTCTCTGAATTCAACAAATTTTGGCACCTTGTACGGAGCCAGGCCATCGCGGCACCACTGAATCATCTCCTCTTCGGTGGCGGTCTCTCCATCTTTAAGCACCACAAAAACTTTAGTTCGCTGGTTTGTTCCCCCCACGGGTACACCAATGGCAGCTGCCTCAAGCACCTTGTCATGTTCGTACAACCGGTCCTCAATATCACGGGGGTACACGTTAAAACCACCCGATGCCAGAATCATCTCTTTTTTACGGTCTACAATGCGGAAAAATCCGTCCTCAGACATTTCCGCCACATCGCCCGTGTGCAGCCACACCTGTCCATCGGCGTGGGTGCGCAGGGTGTTGGCGGTTTCGGTGGGCATATTCCAGTAGCCTTTCATAATTTGCGGCCCACGGATACAAAGTATACCGGGCTGATTGGGGCCAATTTCTTCATCCTCAGTTTCAGCGTCTACAATTACAACGTCTGTATCAGGCAGAGGCAGACCAATGGTGCCAATTCTGCCGCCGCTGCCCAGCGGGTTGGCGTGAGTCACCGGCGAGGCTTCGCTGAGGCCATACCCCTCAACCACGCGGGCACCGGTAATCCGCTGAAAATCGCGCTGAACTTCAAGCGGCAAACCGGCCGCGCCACTAATGCAGGTAGTGATTGATTTGACATCGTACTTGCCGGCCTGTACATCCGGGTCATTTGCAATTCGATTGTACAGCGTGGGTACGCCGGGCAAAATAGTTGGCTTATGAATATTGATGGCGCTGAGCAGATGCTTAAAATCGCGCGGGTTGGGGATGAGAATTTGCGGGTACCCAAAAAAGACCGAAAGATTCATGCAGACGGTCATGGCGTAACAGTGAATTAGCGGCAGAGCCGTGAGCATAACATCTTTGGTATCTTCGCTGCGGCCACCCGTGAGCCATGTGGCAGCCTGAATTGCGTTGGACACCACATTTTTGTGCGTTAACTGCGCGCCTTTGGGTACGCCGGTGGTACCGCCGGTGTACATCAGCACGGCGGTATCTTCGGGGTCCACGTCAACCGGCTGTGGCATTGGTGGGGCGCTGCCCAAAAAATCCTGAAACCAGGTAGTGTTGGCATCGCCGGAAATATCAATGCGGTGTCCGTCTTTCTTTTCTTTGGCCACTGTAAACAGAAACTTGAGAAACCCCGGAAAGTATTCTTTAATGTTGGTTACTATCACGTGTTTAAGTTGGGTTTCGGCGCGAATCTCTCTGATATTGCGGTAAAGCATGCTGAGCGACACCGCAAACTTTGCGCCCGAATCGTTGAGCTGGTGTTCAATTTCCCGCGCCACGTACAGCGGGTTACTGGGCACCGCAATGCCGCCAGCCCGCAGTGTGCCGTAGTATGCAATGACCATTTGCGGGCAGTTGGGCAAATACAGCGCCACACGATCACCTTTTTGCAGGCCAAGTTGCTGTAATCCGGCTGCAAAGCGATTAGCCAGGTCATTGAGTTGTCCGTATGTAATAATGTGATGCTGCTCGCCAAGCAAGGGGGCCATGCCGCCAAAAATCAGCGCGCGGGCCTGGGGTGTTGCTTCGGCGGTTTGCTGCAAAAATTGAGCAACCGGCTGGTTGGGGTATTCCAGAGAAGGCGGGACACCGGGGTCGTAATGTTGATGCCAGACTCGCGATTCCATATCGATTCTCCCTTGAAAATAGCCCCCTCCCCGGCCCTTCCCCTGACAGGGGGAGGGAGTCGCCGCAGGCGACGGGTGGGGGTCAGTTAATTTTCATTCATCGTTGCCGTGCCAAAGGCACCTTTGAATTTACAGGTTACGGGTGGCAGATG
>RFJF01000009.1 GCA_003695455.1 Chloroflexota bacterium | reverse complement strand
TTCAGCGATTCAACGATTCAGCGGGTCAGCGAATGGCGAAAGCTCCCCTGCGGTATTTCCATTCATCGTTGCCCTGCCTCCGGGGCTGTCTGACTCTCTTCTCAAATCGTGCTATAATTTAACCCTTATGCACATCACCCAACTTTCGCTCACCAACTTCAGAAACTACAGCCGGCTCATCATTGACCTGCCTCTGGGGCCGGTGTTGCTGCGCGGCGATAACGCCAACGGCAAAACCAACCTGCTCGAAGCCATCTATTTTCTGAGCACCACCCGCAGCGTTCACGCCCGCACAGACCAGCAACTTATCAACTGGCTGATTTTGCGGCAGGAACCCTTGCCCTTTGCCCGCGCCGAAGCTACCGTGCAATCGCGGGCAGAAACCTTTCAGGTTGCCATCACCGTTGTCCGGGAAAACGACGGTTTCAGAAAAGACATCCGTTTCAACGGCGCCAAAAAACGGGCCATGGACGTGATTGGCAAACTGAAAACTGTCATGTTCCTGCCGCAAGACATCGAACTGGTAACCGGCGCGCCGGGGGTGCGCCGCCGCTACCTGGACAGCACCCTGTGCCAGATTAACTCCGATTACTGCGCCGCACTCAGCCGCTACAACAAAGTGCTCACCCAGCGCAACGCGCTGCTCAAAGAGTTGTTCAAGCGCAACGGCAACCCCGCCCAACTTGAATATTGGGATGAACAACTGGCCCTGTACGGGGCCAGTCTGGTAGTGCAACGCCACAACGCCATCCTGGAACTGGACGCCTCGGCGCGGCGGCACCACCGCAATTTGAGCAGCGGGCAGGAGGGCTTGCGGCTGCATTACGCACCCAGTTTTGACCCCTACCAGCGGCCCAAACCCAATTACCAGCTTCCGCTGCTCAACGAAGATTTGGCCGCCTACCGCACCGCCGCGCCACCCGTAAAAGAGGTTCGTCAAACGTTTCTGGCCTATCTCAAACAGGCCCGGCCCGAGGAAATAAATCGCGGGGTAACGCTGGTTGGCCCCCACCGCGATGACCTGCATTTTCTGGTTGATGGAATAGACATGACGCTCTTCGGCTCGCGAGGGCAGCAGCGTACCGCCGCCCTTAGCACCAAACTGGCCGAAATTGCGCTGATGGAGCAAAGCACCGGCCAAACGCCGGTACTGCTGCTTGATGATGTAATGAGCGAACTCGACGCCGGCCGCCGCCGGCAAATCATCTCGATTGTGGACCAGGCCGGGCAGGCCGTGCTCACCACCACAGACTGGGCCGATTACGATGCCGACTTTCGGCAGCGGGCCACACTGTTTTCGGTGCAGATGGGCCGGCTTGAGGAAGCATCGCCCGCCTGAGTGAGCCATCAGCCTTTGAACTCAATCACGCCTCTGCTATAATGAAACGTGAAACACACAGCACAGGGAGCAAGAATTGGGACACATGACTCTGACTCCCGACTCCTGATCCTGAATCCTGTATTCCGGGGAGAACCACCTGAAATGAACGACAAAATTCTACTGGTTGAAGATGAACTGCAAATTGCCAGTTTTGTGAGCCGGGGGTTACAGCACGAAGGCTACCACGTGCTAACCGCCCCCGACGGCGAAACCGGACTGGAGTTGGCCTTCAGCGAACTGCCGGACCTGATTGTGCTGGATGTCATGCTGCCCGGCATTGACGGGTTGGCCGTTTGCCGCCAAATCAGAGAAGCGCAACTGCAAACCCCAATTTTAATGCTCACCGCCAAAGACGCCGTACCAGACCGGGTAGCCGGGCTTGAGGCCGGGGCCGATGACTACCTGGTAAAGCCGTTTGCGTTTGAAGAACTGCTGGCCCGCGTGCGCGCGTTGGGCCGCCGCCGCGCCCCCATCGAATCGGATGCGCCGCTTGAATTTGCCGACCTGACCCTCAACCCCACCACCCGCATGGCCCAACGCAGCGGGCGCACCATTGAACTGACCGCCAAAGAGTACGATTTGCTGGAACTGTTCATGCGCCACCCCAACCAGGTTCTCACCCGCGACCAAATTTATGACCGCATTTGGGGCTATGATTTTGGCGGAGAGTCAAACATCATCGAAGTGTACATTCGCTACCTGCGCTCAAAGCTGGAAGCTAACGACGAACCCCGCCTGCTGCACACCGTTCGGGGCGTGGGGTACGCCCTGCGCGAAGCATAACCACCGAACCTGCCGCATAGGGCACGTTGGCATTTTGCTCATTATTATTTGTTCATTCGTAATTCGTAATTCGTTATTGGTATTTAGCCTTGTCTGTCCGCACTCGATTAACGCTCTGGTATACGGCCCTGCTGGGGGCCATTCTGATTTCATTCAGCGTCTTGCTGTACATGGTGCTGGCGTTTTTTTTGTATGACCAGGTTGACCAAAAACTACAGGAACGGGCGGTGCAATTTGGGCGAGAAGTGCAAGTCAGCGCCCGCCTGCTGGAAAAAGGGCGGTTGGTGTTGCCGGTGCTCAACAACCTGGCATCGCCGTCCATATTTATTCAGGTGGTCAATACCGAAGGTAAATACGTAAGCGCCACCCGCAACCTGGGTAATGTGCGCATTCCCTACCCGCCCGAACTCCACCAGGAAAACCTGCGCGGAAAAGCCTCGTTTTCCACGTTACACATCGCCGACATTCCAATTCGGTTGTACGCCGCGCCTATTTTTGTGGGACACACCCACGACTTAATCGGCGCCGTCATTGTTGGGCAGTCGCTGGAGTCGGTTGAAACCACGCTGCAACTCACGGCTCTGTTTCTCACCGGCGGCACCATTGCCGCCATGCTGCTGGCAGCCATGGTTGGGGCATTCCTTGCCAGAAAATCGCTGCAACCGATTGACAAAATCAACACCACGGTCAAACACATTGTGGGCGCGCAGGATTTGCAGCAAAGATTGCCGTCGCCGGCTACCATGGACGAAATCGGCCAGCTCACCGTTACCGTCAACAACATGCTTGAGCGGCTGTACAACTTTTTTCAGGCCCAGGTCCGGCTCAGCGCAGACGTATCGCACGAACTGCGCACCCCGCTCACCGTCATCCGCGGCAACGTAGATTTGCTGCGCCGCGGTGCCGCCGACAACCCCGCCGAACTCAAAGAAACGCTGGGCATTATTGAAGGCGAACTGGACCGCATGTCCAGAATTGTGGCCGACCTGCTGCTCCTCTCGCAGGCCGATGCCGGAATGAGCCTGCGCATGGGGTTGGTTGAACTGGACACAATTTTGCTTGAGGTCTACCAGCGGGCGCGGGTTATGGCCAACGGCGTCAACATCAAACTGGGCCATGAAGACCAGGCCGTGGTTTACGGAGACGCCGACCGCCTGCGGCAGTTGCTCATCAACCTGGTCACCAACGCCCTCAAACACACCCCGGCCGGGGGTGCGATCACCCTGTCGCTGTACCGCGACGCCGAGTGGGTACGCATTATTGTGGCCGATACCGGGCGCGGCATTGCCCCCACCGCCCTGCCCCACATTTTTGAACGCTTCTACAAAGCTGAAAACAACCGGCAAAAAGGCAGCGGGCTGGGGCTTTCGATTGCCCAGTGGATTGCCCGGGCGCACAACGGCCAGATTACCGTCACCAGCGAGGTGGGGCAAGGCTCTACATTTACGCTGTGGCTGCCGCTTGAAATCCCCAACACAAAAGAAGAAGCCCGCTCCGCACCCCTGACTCTGGCAACCCGATAAATGAACCTTTTTCAATTGATTTCCCACCTGCCCAATTATTCCATCCTTCCATCCGCCGATGCAGATACCGAACCCGGCCCGGACACCCCAAACATCACCGCCATTACCAGCGATTCGCGGCAGGTGCAGCCCGGCGCGCTCTTTGTGGCCTACCGCGGCGTGGCCGCCGACGGACATCGCTATTTGGCCGATGCGGTAGCGCGCGGTGCGGCGGCGCTGGTGGTTGAAAACCCCACCCTGCCGCAGCTAAACCACCTGCCGCCGGTCATTCAGGTTCCCAACGGCCGAGAGGCGCTGGCGCATCTGGCCGCGGCGTGGCACAACTTTCCGGCCCGGAAGCTGGCCATGGTCGGCATTACCGGCACCGACGGCAAAACCACCACCACCAATTTTCTGTACCACATTCTCAAAGCCGCCGGCCAGAATGTGGGCATGATCAGCACCGTCAACGCCGTCATCGGCGAGCGCGTGCTGGACACCGGCCTGCACACCACCACCCCAGACGCCCCGGACGTGCAGCGCTTTCTTGCCGAAATGGTCCGCAGCGGCACCGACACTTGCCTGCTTGAAACCACCTCGCACGGGCTGGCCCAACACCGGGTCACTGCCTGCGATTTTGACATCGCTGTGGTTACCAACATCACCCACGAACATCTGGATATTCACGGCTCGCTGGCGGGCTACCGAGCCGCCAAAGCCGACCTGTTTGAATCGCTGGCAACGGCGGCGCAGAAACAGCTACCCAAAACCGCCGTCCTCAACTGCGATGACTGGTCGTTTGATTTTCTGCGCCCCAAACTTGATTCTGCCGGCGTGCGCTGGCTGGGGTACAGCCTGGCAAGCCACCCGCAAGCCACCGTGACCGCCGAAAACGCTGCCTGCCTGCCCCACAAAACCACCTTCACCGTGCGCGGTCAAGATTTTGCGT
>RFJF01000116.1 GCA_003695455.1 Chloroflexota bacterium | reverse complement strand
GGTGGAGTTTATGTGACGTGTTGACCCTCAATCATACCGGCGACCCTCTTGAATGAACTGTACAATTTCCTCAGCGTTTACATCCAAATCAATCCCCGGCACATCGAGTGGTGAGCCTCGGCGCGTTTCAGGTTTTACAATAAATACCTGCCCGTCCCGGCGTTTGATACGTACTTCGCCCTCTTTCAAAACCTGATCCAGCAAAGTCGCCAGTTTTTGTCTGGCTTCTGAATATGTGTAAACGATCATTTCTCACACCTCAATCACCCGCAAATTCAACGTTTTAGCCAAACCCAGCAATGTTTTGTCCAGTGAAATAAGAGGCGCATTCTGTTTTTGTGCGCAACGTAACAGATAGGCGTCGTAGGCGTAAATGTTTAACTGCCGGGCAATTTTTAAGGACTCACTGAGTTCAACTTCGATAAAACGAACAGGTATTTGTTTGTAAATATCAAGTGCGACCAGCGCTTCATCCAGAGTTACCCGTTTCCGTTTAAACATGGCAGAAAAAGCATTGGCGATTTCCCAGTGGATTGAAGCTGGCGCAACCAGGCTTAATCCCTGTGTAGCTTGAATAATGCCGGGCTTATTGGGTTCATTAACGATAACCGCAATGATTGCGGATGCGTCTATAACAACACTCATTAACCAGTTCTCGTATGTACAATTGTACAACAAAACATTCGCTAGGTCAAGTTTTTTGTACCAAGGGCTTTTTACTGTCCGCCCCCCAGCGCTGCCTGCACAATGGCCTGCGCCTCGGTCTGGATTTGGCGCAGATGGTCGCGCCCCTTGAAGCTCTCGGCGTAAATTTTGTAGATGTCCTCCGTGCCGGAGGGCCGCGCCGCGAACCAGCCGTTTTCTGTGACCACCTTCAACCCGCCAATGGGCGCGCCGTTGCCCGGCGCGTGGGTCAGCTTGGCCGTAATCGGCTCGCCGGCCATTTCTGTGGCCGTGACCATCTCCGGCGAGAGGTTGGACAGCGCCGCTTTTTGCGCGGCAGTTGCCGGCGCGTCCGAGCGCTCGTACACCGGGCTGCCAAAGCGAGACTCCAACTCGCGGTAATGTTCGCCGGGTTCTTTGCCGGTGACGGCGGTGATTTCCGCCGCCAGCAAATCGAGGATGAAGCCGTCTTTGTCGGTGGTCCAGACTGTGCCGTTGTGCCGCAAAAACGATGCCCCGGCGCTCTCCTCGCCGCCAAACCCGTAGGAACCGTCTACCAACCCATCCACAAAATATTTGAATCCCACCGGTACTTCGGCCAGCCGCCGCCCCAAATCAGCCGCCACCCGGTCAATCATCGAACTGGAGACCAGCGTTTTGCCAACAGCCGCATCGCTGCGCCAGCCGGGCCGGTGGCGGAACAGGTAGCCAATCGCCACGGCCAAATAATGGTTGGGATTGAGCAGCCCCGCGCTGCGAGTCACGATGCCGTGCCGGTCGTAATCGGGGTCGTTGCCAAAGGCGATGTCGAACTGGTCTTTCAGGCCGATGAGCCCGGCCATGGCGTAGGGCGAGGAGCAGTCCATCCGAATTTTGCCGTCTTTGTCCACGGTCATAAATGAAAAGGTGGGGTCCACGCGGCGATTGACCAGCTCCAGATTCAGCCCGTACATCTCGGCGATGGGCTCCCAGTAGGCAATGCCGCTGCCGCCCAGCGGGTCCACCCCGATTTTCAACCCGGCCCCGGCGATGGCCTCCATGTTGATGACGTTTTTCAGGTCTGCCACGTAGGGCGTTACGTAATCGTGGTTGTGAACGTTGCCGGCCTGCATGGCCCGGTTGAGGGGCATGCGCTGCACGTCTTTCAGTCCATCGCGCAAAATCTGGTTGGCGCGATTTTGAATCAGGGTGGTGGTTTCGGTATCGGCGGGGCCGGCGGCGGGTGGATTGTATTTGAAGCCGCCGTCGCCGGGCGGATTGTGCGAGGGGGTGATGACCACACCGTCGGCCTGTGTGCCGGGGTGGGCGGCATTGAAGGTGAGAATGGCGTGCGAAATGACCGGCGTGGGGGTGTACCCCAACCCGGCCTGCACGTACAGTTCGACCCCGTTGGCGGCAAATACCTCGATGGACGTGGCCTGCGCCGGCTCCGACAGGGCGTGGGTATCCATCCCCAAATAGAGCGGGCCGCTGATGCCGCGCTGTTGGCGCAGTTCGCAGATGGCCTGGCAGACGGCCAGAATGTGGTCTTCGTTAAATTTGGAGTTGAGTGACGTGCCGCGGTGGCCGGACGTACCAAATGCCACCTGCTGGGCCGGGTCGGCGGGGTCAGGGTGGTGGGTGTAGTAGGCCGAAATCAGCCGGGGGATGTTGGGTAACAGTTCGGGTGGGGCGGGTTTGCCCGCCAGTTCGTGTAGCGCCATTTGAACACTCCTTTTTTGCAGAAAACGGACAACAGAAATCACAAATGTCACGAATGAACGAATAGCACAAATCGTAATTTTTCATCAAACAAATTCGTAATATTCGTAAATTCGTGCTATTCGTGATTAAACATATACGGCCCCAAATGTTAGCACGATTGCTGTTTTGCGTCCAGTTGCACCGGAGCAGCACGGCCTGCATTGCCGTGAAATTGTGAGGGGGTTACATCACCAGAATCGGCTCATCGGCCGGCACGGCCATCAGATCGTACTCCATGGCGCCGGTCACAAACACCGGCACCATCGAACCGACCGGCAATTCTTTTTCGACGACCACATAGCCGTCAATTTCCGGCGCGTCGCGGTAACTGCGGGTGATGCTCACGCCGTCGCCCGCGCCGTCCACAATCACATCCAGCCGCTGACCGACCATTTGCTGGTTGCGCCGCAGAGAAATGGGCTGTTGAAATTCCATCAACCGTTCCCAGCGAGCCTGCGCGGTTTGGGCATCAATCTGATCCGGCAGGTCAAACGCGGGCGTGCCCGGCTCCGGCGAAAAGACAAACGCCCCGGCCCGGTCAAATTCCACCGCGCCCATAAAATCGAGCAGTCCCTGAAATTCGGCTTCGGTTTCGCCGGGGTAGCCCACAATGAAGGTGGTGCGCAGCACGGCGTGCGGCAGCGCGCCGCGGTAGCTTTCAATCCAGCGCAGTAGTTTGTCCACGTTGTGAGGGCGGCGCATCCGGCGGAGCGTGTCCGGATGGCCGTGCTGCAGCGGCATGTCAATGTAGGGAATAATCTGCGGGTGGGCGGCCATCACCTCTACCAGCCGGTTGGTGGCGTGGCCGGGGTAGGCGTACATCAGCCGCCACCAGCGAATTTCCGGCGCGGCGGCCACCAGTTCTTCCAGCAGCGATGGCAGACCGTCGGTTTGGCCCCAATCGCGGCCGTAGGCGGTGGTGTCTTGCGCAATCAGAATGATTTCCTGCACGCCGGAGTCCTGCAACCGGCGGGCTTCGGCCAGCAGATGTTCGCGCGGGCGGCTGCGGTTCAGCCCCTTGAAACCGGGGATAGTGCAGAAGGCGCACGGCGCGGAACAGCCGTCGCTGATTTTCAGGTAGGCGCTGGTGCGGCCCGGGTTGACCTGCTGCCGGTTGAGAGCCACGGTTTCCAGCGGCACGTCGCCGGTTTCCGGCAGATGGAACAGCGGCTCCGGCCGCTTGTTGGCCCGCAGATTTTGAATGAACGGCACAATATCGGCCCACGAGCGCGTGCCGATCAGTCCATCCAGCCCGTCAACCTGCTGCGTAACCTCCGCACCAAAGCGCTGGGCCATGCAGCCGGCGGCAATGAGTAGCTGGTTTTTGCGTTTTGACGCAGCCAGCTCGCGCAAGGTCTGGATGGATTCATCTTTGGCGGCCTGCAAAAAACCGCAGGTGTTGACAATCATCACATCGGCGGCGGCGGGGTCCGGGGTGCTGTGGTAGCGAGCCTGCAACAGCATCTCGCTGATGCCCTCGCTGTCAAATTCATTTTTGGGGCAGCCCAGCGTCAGCAGAAAAAAACTGGGCTGTTTTGATTCCCGGCGCGTGCGTCTCTTTTTCTTTCCCATTTATCCAAATCCGTCCAATTTGTCCAATTCACAAAACAAAACCGGGCAACGGCCCGGCCTCCGGTGACGAGTCAGCATACCACGAAAATTTTATTTGACAATTTTTGTGCATCGCCCCAACGGCGATTATAGTAGGGCGGCAGCCCAGCCTGCGGCGCGGCAATGCTGAAGGAAAAACAGGTTGCAAGTTGCAGGTGGCAGGT
>RFJF01000115.1 GCA_003695455.1 Chloroflexota bacterium | reverse complement strand
GGGCTGGACACCGACGCCTTCAGCGCCTGCATGGCTGACCAACGCTACGCCGACCTGCTGCAACAGCAGGATGAAACCCGCCGGGCCACCGGCATCCGCACCCGGCCCACGTTCGACATCAACGGGCAACTGGTGGTGGGTGCGCAGGGGTACGATGCCTTCAAAAGCGTCATCGAACCACTGCTGGCGCAGTAACAACAATCACCGCACCAAAAATCAGCAGGCCGCGCCCAATGCGCGGCCTGTTTTTATTTTGGCAAAACCATCCGCCAACCCTGCCGGTGCAGACAAAAAATAAACGCCGTGTTGCCCTCAAATCCATCCAATGCTATATTTCACGGAGCAACAAAGAGTAGAGACGTCCAAATTGGACGTCTCTACAGAGTCACCACCCCCTAATTCCTGACTCCCAACCCCTGAATCCTGTTTTTAAAGGAGAGCCACTCAATGACAAATGCGGAACAAGATTTCCGGTACCTCAAATTGCTGGCCCGGCAGTACCCCAACATTCAGGCCGCATCCACAGAAATCATCAACCTCAACGCCATTCTCAACCTGCCCAAAGCCACCGAGCATTTCCTGTCTGACGTTCACGGCGAGTACGAGGCCTTTCTGCACGTTCTCAAAAACGGCTCCGGCTCCATCAAACGCAAAATTGAAGAAACCTTTGCCGATACCCTGCTGGCCAAAGAAAAACGGGCGCTGGCCACGCTCATCTACTACCCGGAACGCAAACTGCCCATGCTGCTCCGTGATGTGGAAGACCAACGGGAATGGTTCAGAATTACCCTGTTTCGTCTGATTAAAATTTGCCGGGTGGTCTCCTCCAAGTACACGCGCTCCAAAGTGCGCAAAGCCCTGCCCGATGATTTTGCCTACGTCATTGAAGAACTACTCCACGAGCAGGAAAGCATTATCAACCGCCAGGAATATTACAAATCCATTGTGGACACCATTATTGATACCGGCCGCGCCGCGCCGTTTATTATCGCCCTGTCGTACTTGATTCAACGGCTCAACATTGACCACTTGCACCTGATTGGCGATGTGTACGATCGCGGCCCCGGCGCGCACATTATCATGGACACACTTATGGATTACCACTCGCTGGATTTTCAGTGGGGCAACCACGATATCCTGTGGATGGGCGCCGCCGCCGGCAGCGATGCCTGTATTGCCAACGTTATTCGGGTGGGGCTGCGCTACTCAAATATGACCACCATTGAAGATGGTTATGCCATCAGTCTGCTGCCGTTGGCTACCTTTGCCATGGAAACCTACGGCGATGACGCGTGCCTGCAATTCATGCCCAAACTTTCGGGTGAGCGTGAATTTGACAACAACGAAGTAAAGTTGATGGCAAAAATGCACAAAGCCATTGCCATCATTCAATTTAAAATTGAAGCCGAAATCATCCATCGCCGGGCAGAATATGAAATGAACGACCGCCTGCTGCTGGACAAAATTGACTTCAAAAACGGCACCATTCAAATTGGCGATACCACCTATCCCCTCAACGACACCTATTTTCCCACCATCAACCCCAAAAACCCCTTTGCCCTCACTGACGCTGAACACTCTGTAGTAAAAAAACTGCGCCTCTCATTTATGCACAGCGAACGGCTGCAGCGGCATGTGCGCTTTCTCTACTCCAAAGGCAGCATGTATCTGGTTTACAACGGTAATCTGCTGTACCACGGCTGTATTTTGATGACCGACGATGGCAAAATCAAGAATTTCACGGTCAACGGGCAGCAACTTGGACCGCGCGCCATGCTTGACCGGGTGGAACGGCTGGTGCGGCAAGCCTACTTTGCCCCGGAAGGTTCGCCGCAAAAGCTGGAAGGGCTGGATATGATGTGGTACCTGTGGTGCGGAGCCAACTCGCCGCTGTTTGGCAAAGATAAAATGGCAACCTTTGAACGCTATTTTATTGATGACAAATCAACCCACAAGGAAATTACCAACGCCTACTACACCTACCGTGACCGGGCCAATGTAGCCACAGAAATTCTCAAAGCCTTTGGCCTGCCCAACGGCAAAGGACACATCATTAACGGGCACGTGCCGGTTAAAGTCAAAAAAGGCGAAAGCCCGGTCAAGGCCGGCGGCAAGCTGGTGGTCATTGACGGTGGATTTTCAAAGGCATACCAGACTCAAACCGGCATTGCCGGGTACACGCTGGTGTTCAACTCGTACGGGTTGTTGCTGGCTTCGCACCATCCATTTGAGTCCACAGAAAAAGCCATCAGCGAAGAACTTGATATTCATTCCGAAACCCAGATTCTTGAGAAAAATTACACCCGCATTCGGGTAAAAGACACAGACCTGGGCAAAGAATTACAGCAAGACGTGAGTGATTTGCAGGCCCTGCTGCAAGCCTTCCGCGAAGGCTACATCAAAGAAGGTTAGCTGCTGTTCACTGCCACAGCCAAACCTTGAAGGAGAGAATTACCTTAAAATTTTACCAATCCGATGGATTCTTGTTGCGATTCTCCCTGCATTTTCAGCCTGAGTATCATTTTGCGTAACTCGCCGCCGACTATTTAAATAGTCAATCCAAATCATCAAGGAGTTGAGCATGAGTCGCCGTGGTGAATACGCTGTAAAATTTTTTGGGGCTGCCGTTATCATTTCTGTCATTTTGCTGGCCATGGTATTTGAAGAAACCAACGCCGCATCTCACACCAACCAGCTATCACAGCCCGGAATCATTCAGGTTGTGCCGGCCGAATAGCACCGTGCCCCATTTGCAAACAATGGATAAGGGTTAGAAACAAGGTTATTTTGCCTCATCCTTACTCCCTGCTCCCTAATCCATTGTAAAGTACTTGACTCTGGCCCTGAACTGCTTTATGCTGATGAATAATATCCGCAATCAGTCAGGTTGAGGTTCAAATTATGCCGGAGCAGGACGCTGTTGAAGTAGCTGTTGCCCCCCCGCCGGCAGCAGACAATTCCACCGGGCCACCCGTCGAAGGCCAGCCACCCGCTCAAAAACCAGAGTCACACCGGGTTCCCATCCCCAAAGCCGTATCTCCCCAACCCGTTCCGGACGGTTCAAACTTAAAGCACCCGTCGCTCTATTTCAACATGGAATTGAGCTGGATTGATTTTAACTGGCGCGTGCTGCATTTGGCGCTCGACGAACGCACCCCGCTACTGGAACGGGTGCGCTTTGTTGCCATAACTGCCAGCAACCTGGATGAATTTGTGCAGAAGCGCGTGGGCGGGTTGAAACGGCAAAAAGCGGCCGGGGTGCGTTCCCTTTCGCCGGATGGCCGAACCCCTACCCAGCAACTCAACCTGCTGCGGCAGGCTATTAAAACCATGCACCAAACCATGACCCGCACCTGGGAACACACGCTCAAACCGGCCATCAGCCGGCAGGCCAACATCCACATTCTGGATTACGACGCGCTGAACAACACCCAGAAAGAGGGCATGCACGCCTACTTCCGGGATCAGATTTATCCCATTCTCACGCCACTCACGGTTGACCCGGGCCACCCGTTCCCGTTTATCTCAAATCTCAGCCTCTCACTGGCCATTATTATGCGCCACCCCACACTCGGAACCACGCACTTTGCCCGGCTCAAGGTGCCACCCAACCATCCCAGATTTTTACCCGTGCCGGATGGCAGTGGCCGGCTGCCGTCTCATTTTTTACCTATCGAACAACTGATTGCCCATCACGTAGATGAGCTTTTTCCCGGCCTGCAAATTGAAAGCGTCAACCCCTTCCGCGTAACCCGCAACGCCGATATCCGCCGCGATGAAGAAGAAGCGCTGGACCTGTTGTCAATGATTTCAGAAGAACTTCGCGAGCGCCGTTTTGCCTCGGTGGTGCGGCTTGAAGTAGCGCACGATATGCCGCAGGAAGAGTGCCAACTGCTCATGCGGGAACTGGGGCTGGAAAACGCCGACGTGTACCGCGTTGACGGCCTGCTGGATTTAACCGGCTGTTTTCAGATTGCAGACCTCAACCTGCCGGATTTGAAATACCCGCCCTGGTCGCCGGTCATTCCGGACCGGCTGCTCAACGAGGGTGCAACCAAAGACACCCGGGACATTTTTGCCATCATCCGGCAGGGCGATATTCTGGTTCACCATCCGTATGAATCCTTTACCGCCAGCGTGCTGCAACTCATTGAAGAAGCCGCCGCAGACCCGCACGTGCTGGCTATCAAACAAACCCTGTACCGCACCTCGGCAGAATCACCGGTGGTCAAGGCGCTGGTGCAGGCCGCCGAACAGGGCAAACAGGTGGCTGTGCTGGTTGAAGTCAAGGCCCGCTTTGACGAAGCCAACAATATTGAATGGGCCAGAATGTTGGAAAACTCCGGCGTTCACGTGGCTTACGGGCTGGTGGGTTTAAAAACCCACACCAAAGCCACGCTGATTGTTCGCAGAGAAAGCGACGGCCTGAAAACCTACTGCCACATTGGCACCGGCAACTACCACCCCAAAACCGCCCGCCTCTACACCGACCTGGGGCTGCTCACCTGCAACCCTGAACTGGGCCACGATATTGTGAACCTGTTCCACTACCTCACCGGCTACGCGCTCAACCAGCAGTACAAAAAAGTGATGGTTGCGCCGCAGAATATGCGCAAAACCTTTAACCAGCTCATTGACCGTGAAATTGAAATGCAGCAACAGCACGGCAACGGCCGCATCATTGCCAAAATGAACGCGCTGGATGATGTTAAAATTATCCGGCGGCTCTATCAGGCCTCGCAGGCCGGGGTGAAGATTGACCTGATTATCCGTGGACACACCCGGCTGCGGCCCGGCCTGCCCGGCTACAGCGATAACATTCGCATTATCAGCATTTTGGGCCGCTTTCTGGAGCACGACCGCATTTACCACTTTCACAACAACGGCCAACCTGTAACCTACATTGGCAGCGCAGACTGGCGCGGGCGCAACCTGGATGAACGGGTTGAACTGATTGCCCCCATTGAGGAACCGGCCCTGCAACAACGGCTCATTGAAATTTTGGAAAACGCGCTCACCGACAACCGGCTGGCCTGGGATTTGGCGGCGGACGGAACCTACACCCTGCGCTGCCCAACGGACCCGGATGATGAACGCGACTTTCATAAAATTTTGATGAAACAGGCGGCCAAACGCACCAAAAAAGCCATTCGGCTGTAGGCAGACGGCTGAAAAAATAAAAGGGATGCACTATCGTGCGTCCCTTTTTTGATGTACGGGTACGGGCGTATCGGTTGGGTTAAAATTCAGCCACCGCGGGGATAACCTCGCGGCCAATGGTTTCGATGGGTGAAATATCGTGAACATTGGGCATGCTGAAAATAAACTGCTGAATGCCCATGCCGGCCAGCTTGCGGCACAGGCCAATCACATCCGGCACAGACATACCGCCCTGGCCCAGATAAACCAACCCCAGCGCAGTCCGTTCGATTTCGGCGTAATCCCGGCCCACATCTTCACAGTGACGTTTGAGCACGTCAAGCTTGTGGGGAATGGTGTCGGCAGCTTCGCCGTAGGCAAACAGGTTGCAGGCGTCGGCGTACCGGGCCACCAACCGCAGGGTCTTCTTTTCGCCGGAGCCGCCAATTAAAATGGGTGGGCGGGGTCGCGCCAGCGGCAGCGGCAGGTTGATGGGTTCTTCCAGCTTAAAATGTTTGCCGTGGTACGGCGTCACCTGCCCGGACCACATCTGTTGGGCAATTTGCAGCGTTTCTTCCAACTGCTCAAACCGTTCTTTCAGCGGCGGAAACGGAAAGCCCAGCCCGCGCGCTTCGCGTTCGTACCAGCCGGCGCCAATGCCAAAAATGGCCCGCCCCCCGGAAAGCACATCCAGCCCGGTCACAATTTTAACCAGATGCCCCGGGTGGCGGTAGTTGACTCCGGTGACCATTGTTCCAATTTGCGCCCGCTGGGTGTTGGCGGCAATAAAGCCCAGCGCCAGGTAGCCATCGAACATAGGCTGGTGCGGATTCAGCCCCATCTGCGGCATATCCATCTGGAAAAAATGGTCCATCACCCAAATGCTGGCAAAGCCGGCCTCATCGGCGGCGCGGACCATCTCGGCCAGTTTAGGGCCGGTGTTTTCCGGCGTTCCGGGCCAGTTGAACTGCACAATTTGCAAACCGAGTTTCACAGTTTTGTCTCCTTTTTTGGCTTTGAGGGTTGATAGAATGTGTGAGTTTGTTGAATTGGGCGCGGCAATGGGTGTGCAGTGTTAGCGAATATGCGGCAAGCTGGCTGTAATTTTTGGGCCGGGGCGGTTGTTGAGAGGTGCAAACATCACGCCAGTGATTGTAGCCGGGTACACCCGGAGTGCAAAATAAAAAACCCCCGACGGGTGTCTTCGGGGGTTCTCTGTGTTCAATTCAAAGCGATTAACGGCGATTGAGGCGCGGGTTGAGCGCATCCTGCAACCCATCGCCCAGCAGGTTAAAGCCCAGCACCACCAGCGCAATGCAAATACCGGGAATTAACACCAGATACGGTGCGGTAAAAATCTGGTTGCGCTCGGCGCTGATCATTAGCCCCCATTCCGGGGTGGGGGGTTGCGCGCCCAGCCCCAAAAATGATAGCGCAGCCACTTCAACAATGGCCGTGCCAATGCCCAGCGTGCCCTGCACAATCAACGGAGTGATGGCGTTGGGCAGCACATCGCGGGTTAAAATGCGGAACTGCGGCACGCCAATCGAACGACCCGCCAGCACGTAATCCTGCTCTTTGACCGTGAGCACGCTGGACCGGATAACGCGGGCATACGCCGGAATGGTGACAATGCTGATGGCAATCAGGGCGTTAATCAGCCCCGGCCCCAGCACCGTAACAATGGCAATTGCCAGAATCAGGGCCGGAAAAGCCAGCAGCACGTCCATGAGGCGCATAATCAGGTTATCAACCCATCCCCCCAAAAAACCGGCCAGCGACCCCAGAATAGTGCCGGTGACAATAGCAATGGTCACCGAGGCAAAGCCCACTACCAGCGACAGTCGTGCGCCGTACAGCACCCGGCTGAAAAAATCTCTGAAATTGGCGTCAACGCCAAAAATGTGTTGCGGCTGTTCTTCCGGACAACCCAACATGTGAATGCACGGGCCGGAGCGTTTTTTGATGCCGTCCTCTTTACCAATAAGTTGCTGCTCCGGGTCAAACGGGGCAATCACCGGGGCCAGTACAGCTACCACGGCCAGAATTGCCAAAATAGTCATGCCCACCACAGCCGACCGTTTTTGAATAAGGTGACGCCAGGCGTCTTTAAAGAGGCTGCTCGGTTCTTTGGTTTTGAGCAGAGCCGGTGCGTTAGACAGTGTTGAATCAGCGGTTGCCATAATTTCTCCCTAACTCAAACGGATTCGCGGGTCTAAAAATGCGTAAGAAATATCAACCAGCAGGTTGATGAGCACAAAACTCACGGCCACAATCAGGGTGAAGCCCTGCACAATAATGTAGTCCCGCGAGGTAATGGCATCGAACAGGGTTTTGCCCAACCCGGTCAGGTTGAAAATAGTTTCGGTGAGAATGGCGCCGGCCAGCAAAAAGCCAAGCTGCAAGCCCACAATGGTGACCACCGGCAGCAGCGCATTAGAAAGGCCGTGGCGCATCACCACCCCCACTTCTGCCAGCCCTTTGGCCCGGGCCGTGCGGATGTAATCGAGACTGAGCACTTCGAGCAAGCTGGAGCGGGTGATGCGGGCAATAATGGCCAGCGGAATGGTTCCCACCGCTACCGCCGGCAAAATCATGTGCTGCACGGCATCCCAAAATGCTTCCCAATTGAAGGTAATGAACGTGTTAAAAAAGACAAAGTTTGAAAGGAATTCCAGAAAAGTGTGCCAGCCGGTTCCTTCTTCCACGGTCCAGCCCCAGACCTCGTAAAACGGGGGGTTGGGAATAACCGGGTTGATGCGCCCCGATGGCGGCAAAGCCAGAAACGTATCTTTGAGCAGCAGGGCAAAAACATATTGCAGTAACAACCCCAGCACAAATACCGGAACCGACACCCCCAGATTGGCCCCCATCATGGTTGCCACGTCAATAGAAGAGTTATGCCAGTAGGCCGACACTACCCCAAAGATTATCCCAAAAAAAGTGGCAAATATCATGGCTGAAAAGGCCAGTTCAACCGTTACCGGCAGTCGTTCAACAATGATATCCATTACCGGGCGGCCAAAGCGAAACGACTCGCCCAGGTCAAAATCAATCAGAATCTGTTTGAGATACACGCCAAATTGAACCGGAATAGGTTCATTGAGACCGTTGCGTTCCATAAACGCATCGCAAATTTCATCGGTGGCGCGCTCACCAAGGACGGCCCGGCAAGGGTCGCCGGGGATGAGCCGCGCCAGGGCAAAGGTGACAAACAAAATGCCAATCAGCACCGGAACGGCCAGCATCGTTCGACGCGCAATGTATTGGCCCATAAGTTACTCCTCTGAAAATTCGGTAGATGGTAATCGGTAGACGGCAGGCAGGGCATCCCGATGCCCGCCGGGTAGTCCCGGCATGAGGATGCCGTGACTATCGGGTTTTCATTTTTGTTGCTGTGCCATCAGGAGGCTATCCAACTCCCCTGAAAATACAGCAGGTGGCAGGCAGGGCATCGGGGTGGCGCAGTTATGGCCCTGTGAGCAAGCAGGCACAAAGCCCGTTACTACGACCAATCACGGCCCGGATGCCGGATATATCTGGGCAAAAAAAGGCGGGGTGAAAATCACCCCGCCCATTTTACATCAAACATTCGCGTTTAGCGAATAGACCAGCGTTGATTTATTCGGCGTTTTTGAAGCCGCCAAAGAAGGCGCTGAAGTAGGTAAAGTTGCCGTCACGGCCGGTGTGGAGCGGGTTGGCCGCATCCCACTGGGCCATGTAGCTGGTTACCACGTCCTGGGCATCCAGGGCGCTGCCATCGTGGAAGGTGACGCCGGGGCGCAAGTGGAAGGTCCACTCGGTCAGGTCGTCGTTCACGTCGTAGCTTTCGGCCAGCGCGGGCACTACTGCCGTGCCACCCACTTCGTAACCCAGCAGGCTTTCCTGTACCTGTTCGCACAGGCGGAAGGTTTCGCCGTCGGTTTCGTCGGCGCAGTAGGCGCTGATCGGTTCGGCGTTCTGCATCCAGACCAGGGTATCCTGGCCCGGCACTTCCATCACGGCAAAGTATTCGTTGCCCAGCGGAGAGGCGTGCGCCCCTTCTACTGTGGCTTTGAAGGCCGTGCCACTACCGCCGTGGGCAATCGGAATCATCGGTACGTGCTGGGCCAGCAGTTCGTTGGCTTTGGCGTACAGTTTATTCCGTTCTGCCTGATCCGGCAGGCTGGCGGCTTCGGCCAGGGTTTCGTGGATGTCCGGGAAGCCTTCGCCAAACTGGTCGCTGGCGCCGGCGCCAAAGTGGAAATCAAGGAAGTTGGTCTGATCCGGGTAGTCGGCGCCCCAGCCCAGCATGTGGAAGCCGGTCAGTTCGCCGCGGTCGGCGGCATCCAGAAACGCGCCGCTTTCCATCACGGTGATTTCGGCGTTGATGCCCAAATCTTTCAACTGGGCCTGAATATCCTGGGCCACCACGCCCGGTTCCGGCAGGTAGCTGCGCACCACATCGCGGTAGGCAATGGTGGTGTCAAATCCATCCGGGTATCCGGCATCGGCCAACATTTGTTTGGCTTTTTCCAGGTCGTATGCCGGCCATTCGGGGCCTTCGCAGCCGCCGGGGATGGCGCACGGGGTAAAGTGGCTGGCTACCACCGACCCGGCCGGGTAGAAGTTATCAACAATCCGCTGCCGGTCAATGCCAATGGCAATGGCCTGGCGCACCAGTTCGTTGTCAAACGGCGGGTGGGTGTTGGTCATACCCAGGTAGAAAATGTTCAGACCTTCGCGCGGGTAGAGCGCCAGCGAGTCGTCGCCTTCGATGACGGCAAAGTCATCGGGGGTGGGGTTATCAATGCCGTCAACCGCACCGCTTTGCAGTTCCAGCAGGCGCTGCGCGCCTTCGGAGCTCCAGCGGAAGATGAGGTTTTCGGTTTTGGCCTTTTCGCCCCAGTAGTTTTCATTGCGCTTGAAGACAATGCTGTCGCCTTTGTTCCATTCAACCAGTTCGTACGGGCCGGTGCCAATCGGTTTTTCCAGAATGTCGCCGGTGCCGCCGGTGGCTTCCAGGTATTCGCTGGGGTGAATGTTCAGCGCGGTAAAGGCCACTTTTGAGGGGAAGGCCACGTCCGGCGAGCAGAGGCTGAATTTGACGGTCATATCGTCAACGGCTTCAATGCTCTTGAACAGGCCGCCGTAAGCGCAGGCTTCATCATCGGCCATGGCTTCGCCACCGCCAGATTCGCCGCCGGCCATTTCGCCAATCATTTTACCGCTTTGGTAGATGGGCACATATTCGCCGTTTTGTATCTGGTTCACGGCAATCTGCGGGTCTGCGCAGTCGCCCATTTCATTGCAGCTCAGCTTGCCTGTGATGCCGTCAAATCCGCTGGTGGCGTACAGTGCATCTCGCAATGCCTGCCGCCC